>NZ_JBXWZQ010000062.1:0-9725 GCF_059432795.1 Nitrococcus sp.
TCTCACCGACGGCGGATTACCTTACGGCCGATTTGCTGCAGCAGGCCGACCGGCTTTTTGCGCGGGCCGAGGACGCCGTGGCCGACGACCCGAGCCGTCTCGCGCACGTGCGCAAGGCGCGCAACGCAGTCGATTACGCCATCTTGACGTCCCGACCCGATCGCTGCGAGACAGGCTGGGTGCACCACGATAGGCGCCTCGAACGCCTGCACGCATCTCTCGAGGCCACCGGCATGCGGGCCTACCGCGAGGGCGGCGGCGCCTCCCTCAAACGACTCGTCCAGGCGCTGTCCATCGAGCGTCACGCGGCGGCGTTGCCGCCCGTGTGCCGCGAGCGCCCGGCCGAGGCCTGTCGTTCGGCTCAAGAGCTCTCCCTCGATCTTGCCGGCGGGGCGGAAATCGTGGCCGACGCAAGCGCTGGCGACGGCGCCGCGGTGACCATGCAAGGTCACAAGCGCGCCTGGGGTATTCAGCTGCCACTCGATCGATTGCTTCCCGATGAAGGGCGCTGGCAGGTGTATGTGGCCGCGCGGGCGACCGCGGACGACAGCGCCGGCACTGTGCTACGCGCCGGCATCTACCCTGGCAAGCGCCGCGGAGTGAGCGCCGACGATCTTGCCGGCGATGGCTACCGCTACGTCGAGCTACCCGGTCTCTGGACGCATGATGCGGGCCGCACCGTCTGGGTCGCCCCGACGGGTTCGAAGGCGGTGCAGGCCATTTACGTCGACCGCATCGTCGCCGTCCGGGTGAACGGGTCATGAACCATGTGCTGGCGCCTCCCCCGACTCCCGGGCTACCCGACATGACGATGGGCTTGACCGCGGACTCTCCGGCGGGGCCCACGGCAGGCCGTCTGGGCTCACGGGGTTGGATGCTCTGCGGTTTGGGTGTGCTCTGCACGCTCACGCTATCCGCGGTCAAAATCCCCGTCGGAATCGATCTGCGCCTCGGGCAGATAGCGCTCGCCGGTACGTTTTTCCTGCTCATCCTCCACGACCTGCACCGTGAGCAGCTGCACTGGGGAGCGCTGCTCGCGGTGACCGGCTGCGGGATCATGCTGAGCATGCTCAGCCGCTTTTCGATCTATCCGCAGGCGAAGGAGATCACTTTCATCATCAAATACGTCGTGGTCTTCCCGATGGCGTTCTATGTGGGGGTGCGGCTGCTGCCCCTGATCGGCACGCGGCGTCTTGCGATGATCATCGAGCTTGTGCTGTTGTTCGGCACGATGCTCGCCGTCGCGCTTTTTTTCCATCCGGTGGCCGCGCTGATTCACGAGCGCCCGGAGCATCTTTCCTACGGCCTCAAGGGCAGTTTCTGGGAACAAGGCGAGCTCGCCTTTTTCATCGGGCTCTTCCTGCTCGCCGCGCTCGCCCTGCGGGTGGAGTACCGCCAATGGCCGCGGCGCGCCTGGCCCCTGGTGCTGCTCTACGTTTTTGCTCTGGGCTGCGCGCTCGCGAGCTATAACAAGACCGTCTGGATCGCGCTGATCGCCGCCTGCCTGGGCGCGGCCGTATTCTACCGTGGCCAGCCGCAGATCAGCGGCACCGCACGCACTTGGGCCCTGCGCCTGGCATTGGCCGCCGTGATCACCGGCGCGGCGCTGGCGGCCTACAACGCCTGGCTGCCCGGCGGTGAGAAGCTGGTCACTTCGCAAATGCTCGAGCACAAGTGGGAGGCCGAGCGCGGCGCGGCACTCCGCGTGGCGTGGAACCTCATCATGGAGGCGCCGTGGCTCGGCCATGGTTTCGGGTTCGTCGAGGCCTATTTCGGTAATTATCCCTCCGACATCATCGGCCTCGGGGGCGGTGCCGCACAGCTTTTCAATTCCTACCTGGATCTTTGGCTTTGCGCCGGCCTGCCCGGTGTGATCTATGCCTTGGGTCTGCTGTGCGTTGTGTTCAGCCCGCGAAGCCTGCTCTCCGTGTTGGTGGTCGGCTATTTATTCGTCTTCGCCAATGTCAATCCGGTCGGCCAGTACGAGTATTACCACCTCTTCCTCGGCGTGGCGTTTGCCGCCGCGCGTGCTGCCAACACCGTGGCGCCCGCGGCTTTTCGATGAGCGCCAGGGCGAGAACTTTCGGCAAGGAGTGAGCATGCAAGCGAGTCCAGCAGCCAAGGACGGTCCTTCCAGCGCCGCGCGCCGAATCGTGGTCTCCGTGGTCAGCCATGGCCAGGGCGATTTGCTGGCAGGGCTGCTCACCGACATGCGCACGCATTGGCGTGCGTGCGGCCTGCACCTGGTGGTGACCCAGAACCTGCGCGAGGAGACGCCCCCGGTGATGGACCGGCTTACCTTTCCCACGCGGGTGATCCGCAACCGCCGCCCCCTGGGCTTCGCGGCCAATCACAACGCGGCCTTCGAGGTTTTCGACAGTGACATCTTCTGCGTGCTCAACCCGGATATTCGTTGTCCGAGTGATCCCATGCCGACGTTGTTGCGCGCCCTCGCCCAATCCGAGATCGGGCTGGCCGCGCCCATGGTTAAAAGTCCTCACGGCACGGTGGAGGACAGCGCGCGCCGACGAATCACTCCGTGGCGCATTTTCCTGCGCACCAGCGGTCTGGCCCGCGGCCCGGATTACCCAATCGGTGATGACCCGGTCTATCCCGATTGGGTCGCCGGTATGTTCATGGCCATGCACTCCAAGGATTTCCGACGGCTCGGCGGATTCGACGAGCGCTACCGGCTGTACTGCGAAGACGCGGACCTGTGCATGCGACTCTGGGCGATCGGCCGGCGGGTAATGCTCGTGCCCGATGCCCTCGCCGTTCACGACGCGCGCCGGGAAAGTCACCGCAGGCTCCGCTATCTGCGCTGGCACGTCTCCAGCCTGCTGCGCTTTTTCGTGCGCTATCCGTTCTACCGCCCGGGGCCGGCCACCAAGGAGACGGCAAGCTATGTCGGCGTCCGTAATTGAGGCGCAAGCGCAGGAAATGACCGAACGCCCGAGCGCGGAACGCGTCAGCGCGCGGGCGCGAATCGCCTTCGTGGCCGTCTCCTACATCAGTCAACGCGATGGCGTCAGCGTCTACGCGGAGAACCTGCTGCTGGAGATGCTGCGGCAAGCCCCTCGGCAGGGGCTGAGTCTCACGATGGATGTCTACGCGTGCGCGCCGGGCGCCGCCTTGCTGGAGAACATTCTGCGCCGGGAGGGGTTCGACGAGTCGACGCATGTCATTGCCTCGAATGGCAACGGCCTGCTCACCAAATACCTGCGGGTGCCGTTGCAGGTGCGGCAACGCGAACCGTATCAGTGCGTCGTCGTCCCCAACTTACAGCCGCTGTGGTTGCCCGCAGCGCGCACGGTGGGTGTGCTCCACGACCTCACCTATCGGGTGGCGGGCGCGCACATGCCGCGCTGGCTGGTTTGCTACAGAGATCTGTTGACGCGCTTCTGGCTCTGGCGGGGAATGACCATCGGCTGTATCTCGCGCACCACGATCAATGATTTGGAGCGCTTTTACCCAGCCAGCCGCCGCCGGGCGCGGCCATATCTGCCCAACGGCTTGCCGGCGAAGCTGGCGGCCACTCCGCGGCCCGATGGCGAGGATGCGCACGCCAAGCTCGCCGCGCAACCGATCGAGCTGATTTTCGTGGGCCGGCTGAACCGGCTCAAGGGCTTCGATCGGGTACGCCACGTTTGCCTGAGGCTCGACGAGTACTGCGCGATCCACGGTATCGAGGCGAGCCTTCACGTCGTGGGCAAGGACACGCCCGAGAGCCCGCAGCTTCTGGCCGAACTGCAATTGCCGCGGGTGCGCTTGATCCGTCATGGCTACGTGGACGATCAGGCTCTGAACGAGCTCTACCGGCGCAGCGGTTTTTGTCTGTTCCTCTCCCGTAACGAAGGTTTCGGATTGCCGCTGCTGGAGGCGATCTGGCAGCGCTGCGTACCGCTGCTCTCCGACATCGGCATCTTCCGCGAGGTAATGGGCGCCGACTATCCGCTCTTCACCGGGGACGCGCAGGGCCTTGCCGCGCTCATCGAGTTCATGCATCGCCTGCGCACCGACCCGCTCTATCGGCGTGAGACCCTCGCCCGGATGGAGCGCGTTCTCAGCCGCTGGGAAGGGGGCTACACGCAGGCCGCCCGAGGTCTTTTGGCCTGGGCAAGCCGCGCGGGTGAGCCGACAAGCGAGGGCAGGTGAACAACAAAAGCGCGATCACCGCGCCCGGTTCGCTCGGCTTCGCGTATCGTCATAACAAACGAATCCGAACTGGGAGGAAACCTCAGGGCTTGGCTTGAGCGGGCCAGTTTGCAGAGACGCTTGCCTGCGGCAACGGCTGGTGCAACGCACGCCGGACGTCACAGCGAACCCAACAATCAGTCCGCATCGCCTGCCCGCGCCGCCGAACCGCTTTCGCGCACCCGTGTGCCACACGGCGCCGGTCCCCACGATCGCCTGGTCCGTCCAATGACGATGCCGCTGCGTGCGTTTCGGGCGCTATGGTGTGGCCGGCGCTTTAAAAGGTGGCCTGCGCGAGAATACCGGTGGCAACGTCGAGGAAAGGGCACGTATCGGGGGATGTTTGCTGCCCGCTGTACGCGTTGCGCGCGGGCGCGCCGTCGGGGTTACCACAGTTGCGCACCAACACATCGGGAGATTGCGAATTGAGCCGTCTCACACCGCCCATCATCATCCTGGGCATGCATCGTTCGGGTACCAGCCTGGTGGCACGTATGCTCGAGGAGATCGGGCTGTTCCTGGGCTGGCGCAAGGACATCAATCACGAAGCCTGGTTCTTTCTCAGGCTCAATGACTGGCTGCTGCATCAGTGCGGCGGCGCCTGGGATCAGCCCACGCCCATCAAGCATTTGATCGCCAACCCGACCGGCCGTCGAACGGTAGCCGATTACCTGCGCTCGACCCTCGCCGCCCCCCATGCCGCCTCGTTTCTTGGCCTAGGCGCGTATTTGCGCTATCGATCCATCACCGCGATCGAGCGTCCCTGGGGATGGAAGGACCCGCGCAATACGTTCACCTTACCGCTTTGGCTGGACTTGTTCCCGGACGCGCGGATCGTGCACGTCTACCGCCACGGCGTCGATGTGGCCGTGAGCCTCGCCCACCGCCAGCGGGAGAGCCTCGCGCACTCGCAGCGCCACTTCCGGCGCCGACGTTGGCTCTATGCGCTCGTTCCGCCGCGCCGGGCCGGGTTTGCCGAGTCCTGGCGCTGCGCGCAGCTCGACGAGGCGTTACGTCTTTGGTGCGAGTACATCCAGGAGGCGCGAGCCCACGCGGCGGATCTCCGCGATCGCCTCATGGAGGTGCGCTATGAGGATTTGCTGGAAAACCCGCGCCGCGAGCTCGCGGCACTCGCGGCGTTCTGCTCGCTGCCGACGCCCAAGGAAGGGGTGGAGCGGGTCGCTGGAGCCATTCGGCCCTCGCGCGCGTTAGCTCACCGCCACGACCCCGTACTGCGCGAATTGGCGGAGCGCTGGCGCGAGCAGCTACGGCCGTTGGGTTATTGATTTTGGGACCTCGGGACGAGGTCGTGCATGCACGCTCATTTCCACACCGAGGCTGTGTTCGCTGGAGGCGGGCGCCCGGTGCGCTCGACGCAGGAAACCGCCACCGACGCGAGGCCCGTCGTACCGGAAGGGGGCATTCCATGCGCATAGTCCCTCGCCACCAGCCGGCGTTGCTGATCGCCGCGGCCTGTGCCGCTGTGTCGGGCGCCGGACGAGCCGAACCATTGACCCAGATGCCGTTGATGCCCCAGGGGGACACCCTCGGCGCCTACGTCTATGGCGGCACGATCTATCACAGCAACCCTTTCCTGATTCCCAACGACGCCGAGGCACAACGCCGGCTCGGTACCACCGATACCGGCGACTTCATCGCCCGCACCGGCGCGGGGCTTCAGCTTGTCTGGCCGATCAGTCTGCAGACACTGCGCTTTTCCGGGTGGGCGGAGCGGAATCATTATCAGAACTTCAACGCCCTCACGCACACCGCTCTCGACACCACGCTCGGCTGGGACTGGGAGCTCGGCCGGCTATGGAGCGGCACGGTGGAGACGGAATATTCGCGCGGCATCGCAAGCTTCCAGGAATTTCAGAATGTCGACAAGAACATCCGCACCCGTTGGGTGACGTCCGCCAATGCGGGGCTGCATTTCCTGCCCGACTGGGAATGGCAGATCGGAGCCCTGCGCAGCGACACCTCCTTTGATAAGCGGGATTTTCTCGATCGCGTGGAGACCACCGGTTTTACCGAGGTGCATTACGACTCGCCGGTGCACACGCGGGTGGGGTTGCGCGCCGAGATCACCAAAGGCGATCTGAACCGGGAGGAGATACTCGCCGACGGCTCGGTGCTCGGCAACGATTACATCGAAAACCAATACAGCGTCGTGCTCGGCGTCGAGGGCAGCGAGGATTTATCGTACCTGACGGGTCGATTCGGCTTCACCCAGCGACGCTATGACGATCGTCCTGAACGCGACTTCTCGGGCCCGACGGCGCGCCTGTCCTATCTCTGGAAAATTACCAACAGCACCGCCCTGAGAATCTCCGGCTGGCGTGAGCTGCAGTCCCAGAACAACGAGATCGCCAACTTCCTCGTCTCGCACGGCTATAGCCTGGAGCCGATCTGGCAAGCGACGGCCAAGATTCGTGTCCGCGGCCATTATTCCTGGCAAAACAGGGACTACCAAGGCAGCGAGACACCCGGCAATATCAACGCCGGCCGCGAGGACGACGTGCGCACGATCGCCCTCGCCCTGGACTATGAGCCTTTGCCCGATCTCTATCTTTCCCTACAAGCGAGCCACAAAAACCGGGATTCCAATCGAGAGGTGAGGAATTTCGACTATGAACAAGTATCTGCCGGAGTCACTTATGAATTTTTCTGATTTCCCCACTTCGCTTTGCTCCGGGCACCTGCCCGCCTGCCGAGGATCGGGACGTGCGTTTTTGGCAAGCGTTCTCGTCATACTGCTCGGCTTGGCGCTGATTTGTCCAAGCCTTGTCAGCGCCCAGCAGAGCGGATCCGAGAACTACCGCCTTGGGGTCGGCGATCGCATCTCCGTGAGCGTGGCCGGCAGCTCTGAGTTCGATACCAACACCCGGATCCGCGAGGACGGCGCCATCGGCTATCCTTACCTGGGCACCGTCGAGGTCGCCGGGTTGACGCTGGAGGAGGCGGAAAAGCGCATCGAGCGCGAATTGCTGCAAGCCAAGCTGTTGCGCGACCCCCAGGTCACGGTGACGGTCGAGGAATACCTCAGCCGGCAGGTCACCGTGCTCGGCCAAGTCAAAAACCCCAAACGCTACGGACTCTCCGGACCGAGCACCGTGCTGGACATGATCGCCGAAGCCGGGGGGCGCCTGGAGGATGGCGCCGATCACGTGGTGCTCATACGCCACGAAAATGGCAAGCCCAAGCGCTACGTGCTGACCATGGAAGCGCTTATGGCGGGCGATGCCGTCGGCACGCGAGTACAGGCCAATGACGTCGTGATCGTGCCGCGGATGAATGTCTTCTATATCGAGGGCGCGGTGGAAAAAGCCGGAATGTACCGGCTGGAAGACAACATGACGGTCATGCAGGCCATCGCGGTGGGCGGCGGCCTGAGTCCGCGCGGCAGCTACAGCCGGATCGAAATCAAACGCCACGGCAACGGCGGGCAGGTCAAGACCCTGGACGCGCAGCTCACTGACACGCTCAAACCCGGTGACTTACTTCACGTCAAGGAACGCATCTTCTGACAACCGGCCGAGGAACACGGGCTGGCCCTTCGTTTGTCCACGGTCCAGGCAGCGCGAGGCAATGGCCGTAATGCCTGGACTGTCAGATACACGGGGGGCAGCTCGCTTTTGTCGCGCCCGCCTGACCAGTCAATCAGGCCGATCGTCAAGGAGAAAAAGGCGCCGTTGCGCCGTCATCGGCCCCAGGCAGATCAAAACGCTAACACCTTGCGGAGCTGTCCTCGCGGCGTTCGCGAACGCACCACGTCCGCCCGGTCCATCGCAATGGCGTAGGTATTTTTCGCACATTTGAAGGGTCGGTGCCCCCGATCTGATTCAATGGCATGAACAGACGTTCTATCAACCAGAAGAAGGAGCCACCACCAGATACCAAGAAGAGCTTGGGCAAGATTATCCGCGTGCGCCGCACTGGCTGGTCCTGGCCGATGCAATCACGGCTGTATTGGCGGCCGGCGAGTGCCCATCTCTGGCGAACCATCCAGGCGTTGAGATCCTGCCTTTCCTGATAGCAACTTTTTCTCATAGCAAGTCGCGACCAGCCGTCCGTAGCGATCCCGCTCCTTGCCCTCAACAGCGCACGACAACCCTTGGTCTATTCACTATGTCTCGGTTGGGTTGAACTGCGATCCACCTGAAGGTGGTGTGTGCGCGCGGGTAATAGCGTCAACAACGCGAGACCGGCCACTGCGGAAAAGCCTGATGCTAGAAAAATCCCTAGCTTGGCACTGTCAATCAGACTCTGGCTGAAGGCCAGGTTGGCAATGAACAGCGCCATAGTGAACCCGATTCCGGCGAGCAGGCCACCACCGATCAGTAACCTCCAGCTAAGATCCGGCGGGCGTACCGCGATTCCCAAGCGCGTCGCCAGCCAACTGAATGTCACAATACCAACGGGTTTGCCGAGCGCGAAACCAACGAACACAGCTGCCGTGACGGAATTGCCGAGGTCGTCGATGGAAAGCGGCAATCCGGCGTTGGCAAATGCAAAAAGCGGCATAATGACAAAACCGACCCACGGGTGTAGCGAGATCTCCAACCGTTCTACCGGCGACAACGTCTCGCGCGCCGCGATCTCTGCCGCGTGCAATGTCTGGCGATCTTTTGTGTGCCCATTTCCGAGGTCACTGGTTGGGTGCGCAATGACTTGTCTCAATATGGCATGCAAACGCTCGTCGCTGACCCAACGCCGGGCGGGTGTCATCAAGCCGAGGATCACGCCGGTGATGGTTGCATGAATCCCGGACACATCCACTGCGACCCAGACGATACTGCCCACCAGGAAGTAGAGCGGAAAACCGCGAACGCCAAGCAGCGCCATCGCACGTACGACCGCGAAGCCAAGAGCAGCCAGGGCGAGCGCGCCCCAGACAATGTGACTGCTGTAGCCCACGGCGACGACAAGAATGGCGCCGATATCGTCAACGATCGCCAAGGAAAGCATAAACACGCGCAAGCTGTGGGGAATGCGCCGCCCCAGCAGGGCCAGGCAGCCTATAACGAACGCGGTGTCCGTTGCCATAACCGTGCCCCAACCCGTCTCGCCGGGCTGACCCCATTGCAGCGCCAGATATAGCGCAGCAGGGACGAGCATACCGCCTAGGGCACCAGCGATGGACAGCGCGGCAATGCGCGGTTTGTTCAGCTCGCCTAGGACCAATTCTCTCTTGAGTTCCAAGGCGACAAGAAAGAAAAACAGGGTCATCAACCCGTCGTTGATCCACTCTCTCAACGAACGGCCGAATTCCAACGTGCCAATCTGAAAACGGACCGGCGTCTCCCACGTGCCTAGGAAAAGATGAGTCCACGGCGAGTTGGATAGAACGAGGGCGGCGACAGTAAATAACAGAAGAACAGCGCCGCCGGCGGCCTCGATGCGTAAGAATCGGCCAAACGGTTTTGTCAGGCGCTCGACGACCCTCTTTGGCAGTCGAGTAATCGCTGCATTTGAATCAGCCTGCGGATCTTCGTTCACAGAGAAGGACTCAAAGGCTTTTCAGATGCCTT
>NZ_JBXWZQ010000063.1:0-11593 GCF_059432795.1 Nitrococcus sp.
TATTATACTAATAAAAATGCCGAGCGAGTCGAGACAATAACGCCGCCGGACGACCCCAGCAATAAGGACGGCCTCGATACCTCCATCGATTTCGGGACAGGGGATCTCACCGTGGCGCGCTCTGGTCCAACAGCGAGCGCTAACAAACAACCTGTGGAAGCGCAGGGTGGCTCGAGGCGCGCGGTCCGCCACACCGATTTAGGGCCGTCTGTTTCGCTATCAGCGCCTGAATCACGGAAAAACGGGCCATCGCCCGCAATCCCGCAAGAAAAGGTATTTTCGCAATCAGCACCTTAGCCAGAAATCACAAGCTTACAATGCCAGGAACCCTGCGGCCCGACGTTTTCGGAGGCAAGCTTTCAGGCGGCTGGCGCAAGATCGAGACGGCAATCGCCCTGCCACGGGCCCCGCTAGCGCCTCAAGGCTCGTAGTAGGCGCCAACCGCATAGTAGACGGTCTCGATCACGGGCAGCACGAGCCAGTCGTCGTGAGGGAAACGCATGATCAGGAAAAATCCCCAGATTGACGCGAGGGTGCCGATGTATTGGGGATGTTTGAGCAGCGAAAAAGGGAAGCCGTCAATCCACGGCACCTCGTAGCCGAGCTGCTTGCCGTAGAACACCCCGGTGCGGCCCAGCCGGTGAAAGACGCTGAGGTTGAGAACCACACCGGCGACGAGCAGCAGCGCGCCGACGACGAGCGCCCCCGCGTGACCGGTGGGCCAGGGAATCCAACCGTCGCTGAAGAGGCTGCACCACCCCACGAACACGGCGATCTGCAAGGCCTTGAAGCCGTAGAAGAGCTTTTGCAAGAGCTCGACGGGGCCACCGAGCGCGGCGAAGGCGCCGCGCTGGCACCCGGCGCGCCAGGCATCCGGATGGTGTGAAATCCAGTAGTACGTGATGCGCTCGAAGCTCAGCAATATGGCGGCAAGCAAGGCGGCCCAATAGATCATTCTGGTTTTCCTGGCATGAGGGGTAGCGCTCGCCACCTCGGTAGCGGCTCGGCGCCGGCGTCATTGTAGCGGAAGCCGCGAGCGCGTGGTGGGTACGCGGGGCGGTGGCGTTCATCGCGCGGTAACAAGGCCAAGGTAAGCTTGGCTGACCATTTGAGCCTGATCGACGGTTCGCCCCGGTTGATACCACGAACGCCCTTGAGCCGGCTCTCGCCACGCGAGCGCATCAATTTCCTGCTCACCAATCGCATCCCGCGCCGTTACGCCACGCTGTTCATGGGGTGGTTCAGCCGGCGACGCCACCCCCTCGTGCGGCGCGTGTCCATCGCTGTCTGGCAGTTCTTCGCCGGCGACCTTTGCCTCGAGGAGGCGCGCAAGACTCGCTTTGAAAGCATGCACGATTGCTTCATCCGTCAGCTCGGCCCCGGAACGCGCCCCATCGCTGCCGATCCCGAGGTGCTTGTCAGCCCCTGTGACGGTGTGGTGGGCGCGTTCGGGGCAGTGTGCGGCACCGAGGTTTTCCAGGCGAAAGGGTACCCTTACACCTTGGCGGAGCTGCTCGGTGATGACGCGCTGGCAGCGCGTTACCGCGATGGCGTGTTCGTGACCTTGCGACTCAGGGCCAACATGTATCACCGATTCCATGCGCCGGAGGCCGGCTATCTGCACGAAGTGCGCTACATCGGCGGCGATACCTGGAACGTGAACCCCATCGCGGTGAAGTGCATCGAGCGTCTTTACTGCCGCAACGAGCGGGCGGTGCTCGAGCTCCAGTTGGACGGCTCGCCGCACCTCGTCGCGCTGGTGCCGGTGGCGGCTGTCCTGGTCGCAAGCATCGTGGTGCACGGGCTCGGCGTGCCGCTCGATCTGCGCTATCGCGGCCCCGCAACGCTACCGTGCGGGCGACATTACCAGCGCGGCGAGGAGATGGGCTACTTCCAGCAGGGCTCGACGATCATCGTGCTCGCGGGCGCCGGATTCGCTCCGGCGCCCGAGCTCAAAGAGGGCCGCATCGTGCGCGTGGGGCGGCCGCTGCTCGTCAAGCCGCGCATTTGACGGGCGGCTTCCGCCGCGGACGAGCGAAATATTTCCTTAATCCAAGTGTCGCAATTCGGCAATCGAACGCATGAACAATGGAAAACTTACGTCTGACAAAAACCAGGTGAGGGCTTTGCAGAATGAGACTGCTCCAGGAACTCCGCCAGCAGCGCTGGGACGACCATCGGTACTATCACCACAGCCGGGTCAATCAGTCCCTGCACCTATTGAGCGCGCTAAGCTTCCTGACGGCCTATGTCTACATGCTCATCAATCCCGTGATGACGGCGCTGCTCGGCTGGATCGTCGCCATGTGCTCGCGGCAAATCGGCCATTTCTTCTTCGAGCCCAAAGGCTATGACAGGGTGAATCATGTCACCCATACGCACAAGGAGCGGATCAAGATCGGCTATAACTTGAAACGCAAGATCATCCTGCTCTCCATCTGGGGTGCCCTGCCGATCGTGCTGGCCGTGCAGCCCGGCCTGTTCGGCCTGATCCCGCCGTACGAAGACCTGTATGGCTATCTCTACGATCTCTCGGTGCTGTGGTTGTGGCTCGCCGCCGCGGCGTTGATGTTCCGTACCGTGCACCTGTTCGTCCTCCACGACGTGACCACTGGTCTTGCCTGGTTCCTGAAGATCCTCACCGATCCCTTCCACGACGTGAAGCTCTATCACAAAGCGCCGCTGCACCTGCTCAAAGGGGAGCTCATCGATCCCATGATCGACGTGCGCACGGAACTGGAACTCGACGGCTACCGTCAGGCCGGCGAAGGCGCGACCACTTCGTAGCCGCGCTCGCCCTCAGGCGGGACACGCGCGTTGTTCGTGAGGAGGCGGCCTTAGCCGATCGAGGGGGGCCGTTCCAGCGGCGAGTCCGCCGGACGCGGGCGGCGTCCGAGACGCGCGGCGATCATCTCACCGAGCACCCGACGTTTGATGGCCCGGTTCGTCAGCTCAGGAGCGCGCCACCACCAGCCCGCCGATTGCATCGCCTTCGCGGCGGCGATGAAGCGTTGCTTGACGGCTTCGAAGTCGGCCTCGGAGTAGTCGTGGCTCATGATCAGCCGCCCCGTCCCCGTCCAGCCGAGCGCAAGGCCCTCGGCGCGCAGGTAATACTGGAACAGCCAGTTATAGCGGCTCGGGAGCGTGTAGAGCACGGTGAGCACGGAGGCAAGATTGACGACCCGCAGCGGCAGCTCATGGCTGCGCAGCGCCTGGTTGAGGTCGCAAGTCCGCGCATCCCAAAGCGCGTGCACGCGATCGTAATGCGCTTTCGTCCCGACGGTGTCCAGCCGCTGCAAGAACTCATTCATGCTGGTCATCACGTAGGGGTGTGAGTTGAACGTGCCCCGCGCGAAGCAGATGTCGGCCGGGCGCTCGTCCCGGAATCGCTTCATCAGGGAGCGCCGACCGCAGAGCACGCCGACCGGCAGGCCGCCGCCCAGACTCTTGCCGTAAGTCACCAGGTCGGCCTCGATCCCGAAGTATTCCTGCGCGCCGCCGTAGGCGAGGCGAAAGCCGGAGAAGATCTCGTCGAAGATGAGCGGAATGCCGCGCGCCGTGCAGAGCACGCGCAGCGAGTGCAACCAGCGAGTGTACGCCACGCGGTCGAAGTGCGCCTCGCGTTCGCTATTAATTAGCGCGGCGTCGCCGGGCGCGGTTTTGTTCGGGTGCAGCGCCTGCAGCGGGCTGACGAGCACGCAGGCGATGTCCTTACGGGTGCGCAGCACCTTCAGACTGGCGGCGTTCATCTCCTTGAGCGTATAAACATCGCGCGCCGGCCGCTGGCTGCCCACACCGGACTGCACGCCGTCCCACCAGCCATGATAGGCGCCGGCAAATCGAACCAGGTGAGAGCGGCCGGTGTGGTAACGGGCGAGCCGCACCGCCTGCATCACGGCCTCGGTCCCCGACATGTGAAATGAGACCTCGTCCAGCCCGGAGATACGTCGCAGCCGCTCGGCATTGTCGACGACCACCGGATGGAAGCTGCCCAGAACGGGGCCGAGCGGCTGTGCCCGCTCGAGACCCCGCGCGAGGCACTCCTTATAGAAATCGTAGCCAAAGACGTTGACGCCGTACGATCCTGACAAGTCGTACGCCCAGTTGCCATCGTGGTCCTGAATACGGGTGCCCTCGGAAGCCACCACGACGGTGCCGACCGGCAGATGGCGCTGCACGTAACGGCGGAACTGAAACGGGACGCGGTAGGCATCGGTAAAGCACGCATCGGAGAGGCTCGATCGTAGCCTTCGGCTCATCTCCAGCGAGTGCGGCGCGTATTCACCAAAGTGCTGGGCGAGGCGTGCGAAACCCGCACGCCGCCGCGCGATGACCGCCTCGGGTGCGTCATCGCAGCAAAAGAAGCGCTCCACACCGTACTCGTAGAACGGCACCAGCCGCACGATGCGCCGCGCCAGTCTGCCGTGGCCCTGTAACGAGGGATGCTTTGCCCGAGAGAGCCGAAGACGTGTCCGGAGCTTGTGCAAGAACATCAGCGCGGTACCACCGGCCAACGCGTAGAGCGCAATCGTCGATCCCATCGCCTGATTCGTCCTATCGGCTGAGTATTCGCGGGCGGACAATGCGCCACTGCCGCGGGTCCTTATGACCTCTTCACAAAATGGCCGTTGCGGCAATCGGCGGATGAGCGTCGCCCGGGATCGCGACAGCAGGCAGTGACCGTAGGGCTTTCTGGCGCCGGCGGCTCCGGGGCGGCCGTGCGCGCCGCAACGAGTTGTCCGACGAACTCACTTGTGGTTACCCGCCAGGAACGCGTGCAGGCGAACTCCCGACAGCGCCGCCGGTCGAGCTCCAGGGCACGCAGTGCCGCGCGGCGCAGATCCTCGTCGAGGCAGCCCGTCTCGCCGTCCGTCACGACGGCGTTCGGACCGGGCACCGGATACGCGGCCACCGGCACGCCGCAAGCCATGGCTTCGAGCATCACCAGTCCGAACGTGTCAGTGCGACTGGGAAACACGAATACATCCGCGGCGGCGACGTGGCGAGCGAGCTCACGGCCTGTTCGGTAGCCCGTGAAGTGAACCTCCGGATAGCGCCGGCGCAACAGTGCCAATGAAGGGCCACCCCCGATGACGTATTTGCTGCCCGGCAGGTGGAGGTCCAGGAAGGCCTCGATGTTCTTCTCGGGAGCGACCCGGCCCATGTAGAGGAAAATCGGTCGCTGCCCCTCCAAAGGGTAAGGCTCGTCGGGACAAAAGGTCACGGTGTCGGCTCCGCGCGACCACAGCGCGAGGTTGGCGATACCCCGCCCCCGCATTTCCTCGGCTACCGCGGGATTGCTGACCAACGTGCGTGTAGCGCCGCCATGGAACCAGCGCAGGAAGGCATAGCCCGCGGCGAGCGGCACGAATGGCAGGCGTAGACGGACGTATTCCGGAAAGCGGGTGTGCAGCGAGGTGGTGAAGCGCAATCGGTGCCGGCGACAGTAGCGCCGTGCCGCCAGGCCGAGCGGGCCCTCGGTGGCGATGTGGATTGCCTGCGGTGCGAAGGCATCGAGCAACTGCCGAAGCCGCGGACCCGGGAGCAGGGCAATCCGGATCTCCGGGTAGCTCGGCAAGGGGGCGGTCCGGAATCGGCCCGGGTGGATTACCTCTACCTCGCAGCCGAGCCGCTCCAGCTCCCGGACGGTGTGCGTGAGTGTCGTGACGACACCATTAATCTGTGGAGACCAGGCATCCGTTACCAGAGCGATTCGCCGCATGTCGCAGAGATTAGGGATGCCATGTTGCATCCGCATGACAGCGGCGCGTCGGATTGATGACGTTTCGGTGGCTGTCATCGAACTGTGATTTGAGGATCACTCAACTGAAATAATTGGCGTGCACGCTCGCGGTCGAAGCCCCAAGGCGGAGGAAGCCAAGCCTGATGAACACCGTACGCCACCCGCGAGCCCATCGTTACCGCAGTATCTGGATCTCCGATGTGCACCTGGGCTTTCCCGGCTGCCAGGCGACGCTGTTATTGGAGTTCCTGCAAGCCATCGAATGCGAGACGCTCTACCTGGTCGGCGACATCGTCGATCTCTGGTACATGCGTAGACGGCTGTACTGGCCGCAGGCTCACAACGACGTCATCCGCGCGTTGCTCGGTAAAGCCCGCCGCGGCACGCGCGTGGTCTACGTGCCGGGCAACCACGACGAGCTGCTACGCGATCACTGCGGTACCGCCTTCGGCAATGTTCGTGTGGTCAACACGCTCGTGCATACCACGGCGAGCGGCCGCCGTTTCCTCGTGTTACACGGCGATCAGTTCGACAGCGTGGTGCAATGCTCACCGCTGCTCGCCGTCGCCGGCAACGTGGCCTATGCCGGCCTGCTCAAGCTCAACCTGGTCGTTAACTGGTTCCGCCGGCGGCTGGGCTTTCCGCACTGGTCGCTGGCAGGCTTTCTCAAGCACCGTGTAAAAAACGCCGTACAGTACATCAGCAACTACGGAGACGCGGTTGCCCATGCTGCCCGCGAACGAGGACTCGACGGTGTCATCTGCGGCCACATTCACCGCGCCGAGATCAGCGAAATGCGCGGCGTGACCTACTGCAACTGCGGTGACTGGGTCGAAAGCTGCACCGCCTTGGCGGAGCACCCCGACGGCACGATCGAGCTGCTGCGTTGGTCGGAATCCTCCGGGGCGATCGAGCGCGCCTCCTCCGCGGCCGCCTGAGCCCGGGGGGCCGTGCTGGCATGAAAGCCGCGCGCTAACGCCCGGTACTCGCCAAGCGATCGTCGTCGGTCAACTCAGTGTAGTACAACGCCCGCCGCACGTCGCAGAGGGTGCGTATCAGCTTCCCGGCGAGCCGGAGCCGGTAGTCGGCGGGATGAATCGCCACGCGTAGCGGGCGCCGCCGGGCCAGCCATCGCATGCCGGAATTGCTTACGCTCAGCAGCAAACCACGCAAACGAGTGTCGGCCTCGAAACCGACCAGCGGCAGCCGATAAAAACGTCCGGTGCGCGTGTCATGGACTCCGCCGAGCGTCTCCACGAACCGGAACGGCCGCGCGGCGAGCCTCGCGCAATCGATCCTCCCGAGCGCCCACGCCGGTGGAACGTAAAGCGACGGTAGGCCAAGACCTTGGCGCGCGAACCACGCGTGGTTGGCATCCATGAGCGCCGCGATGGCGCTTGCGTCCAGCGCGAGGTGCTCGGCGTTTCGGCGCGAGAGCACAACACCGTGGGCCCGCGCATACAGGCTGGGGAAATGCTCGATGCAATGGTGCCAGCCGTGCCCCGCGAGCCTGTAACCGCCTTCCTGCCATTGCCGCAAGCGCAAGATCTCGTGCCTCGACCAGTGGCGACCCGGCACCACCAGCAGGGTTACGCGACGCAGGCCGGCGGCGGCGAGGCGGACAAGGATGGCGGCGACGTCCTCCAGCGTCTCCGGCATGACATCGTGGACGCTGACCAGCGCGGCCGTCATACCTTGGCGGCCGCAAAATCCGGTTGCTCGTTCCCCGAGAGCACGTCCAGCCAAGCGCGCAGGCCGTGCTGTACCATGTTTGCAACGGCTTGCCGGGCGTGCACGGCCCGTGCCCGACGGGCCTCGGGCGCCTGCGTGGCGACGCGCTGGATTGCCGCGGCGAGCGGCTCATTGTCGGCGAGCCGATAAAGCCCCGCGCTGAGCGCGCGCCATTCGCCGATGCCGCAGCCCCTCGAGACAAGCGTAGCGCGCGCCCTCGCCAGTGCTTCCAACGCCACCGTGCCGAAGGCTTCCGTGCGCGAGGGTAAAACCAGCATGTCGCACTCGTCGAGTACGTCGAGGACTTGACCACGAGGCAGCCAGCCGAGGTATTCCACATTCGGCAAGGTCTGCGCCGCTGCCGCTACGAGCTCGCGCTGAGGACCGTCGCCGGCGATGCGAAAGCGTATATGTGGCAGCTGTGCGGCCGCCTCGAGCACGGCCTCGACCCGTTTTTCCGCCGCCAGCCGGCCAACGAACAACACCCGGCGCAGCTCCTTGCCGAATGGCGCCGGCGGGCGGGACAGGAACGGCTCGGGTACCAACGTGCCTACCAGGCGAACGGCGCGGCCGCCGAGCTGACGGCCGAGCTCGCACATGGCCGGGGAGTTCGCCACGACATGATCCGCCCGCCGGGCCAAAAAGCGGTTCTGCAGCGCAAGACAGCAGCGATTCACCGGCGCGAGCACCGGCCCCCAGTAAAGTCTGCTCAGTGCCTCGTAGTGGGTGTGCAAACCGAAAACCAGTCGCTCGGCAAGGTGGCGGGCAAAGTGCGCTCCTATCAAGCCAAAGGGGCCCGGCGTGGCCACGATCACCGCGTGTGGCCGCAGCTCGCGCAGGCGGCGGCGAAGCTGCAGCGGCGAGGGCAGCACGAGCCGTTGAGTGGCGTCACCGGGCAGCGGGACGTTTAGCCACGGCCTGACCTGGGGGTTTTCATCGCGGGGACAGAGCAGCGTCACGGCGTCGACCCGGGTTGCGAGATGCTCGGCAAGGTCATGATAATACGTGCCGACGCCGTTACGTTCCGCCGCCGCGTCCGAGACGATGACAACCCGCAGGGGCACGCGTTCGATCGCCATTACCCGCAGGACGCCCCGGCGTGGGCCGCTGTGCCGATCGGGCGCGTGGCGGACGACACGTATTCTCGCGAAAAGTCGAAACGCCGGTAGACATCCGCGAACTCGGCTGCCAATGCCCCCCGTTCGATACCGAAGTCGGCCAGTCCGTGACGGTGCCTGGAGCGATACGCGCTGGCCTGCTTGGCACGGGACGCCAGGCGTTCGCGAAACGTCGGCTCCATGGCCAGATTGAAGCGCGCATAGCACTCGCAGACGGTTTCCTCCAAACGGCGGTGCAGCGCCGGCGCCGGCACCAACACCGCCCGTTGCGGCGGCAGGTTCTCGAGCCCGTCCAAAAGGTATCGCGCGTAGTCGCCGAGTTGCGCGGCCACTCGCGCCTGCAGCGCGCTTGAGTAACGCCCGTGCAAGGCGCGCAGCGGACCGTCCAGACAGCTCAGCTGCGAGGAGACGGCAGCGGTCGGGTCGCGCAGGGTACACATAAAAGCAGCATCAGGAAAAGTCTCGGCGAGGGTGGCCGTCAAGGGCGCAAACGAGGCGTTTTTCGACAAGAACCGCCGATCGGGGCCGTGCACGTAGAGGTGGCGCTGGATGCAGCGCCGATAATAGGCCATGAGCCGGTCCCGATCCCGCGCCGTGAGGCAGGTATTGAAGCGGGCGAAGCGCCACAGCCACTCGGCGTCCGGAAAGGGCACGATTAGAATGAAGCAGTACAGCAACGGCAGGAAAGCGAAGTAGTCTTCCTCGGGGCTGCGCAACGTCATCGGGTGTACCGAAGCCAGTCCATTGAAGACTCGCCGCTCGAGCATGCTTAACACACGGCGCAACGGCGCGCCGAGTCGCCGGTCGAGGCCGGCCACAGCAAGCCAGAGCTTGCGCCAGCTCACCGATACCGCGAACAGGCACTCCCAGGCTCGGAAAGTCGTGAATTGGGGGTCCTCGGCAAGCGTCTCGTGCAGCGCCGTGGTCCCGCTGCGCGGCAGGCCCAGAATGAACACCGGGCGCTCAATCGGCACGCGGCGATAGCCCGGAAACAACAGCTCGTCGAGCAGCAGCCCCAGCCAGTGGTAAGCAAGTAGCACGGGCAGCACCAGCAGCGCGACGCTGCCCACGGCATAGTGCCGCAGCGTCCGGCCAGCATAGGCGCCGCGCCTCGGGCGCAGCGTGACGACGACAAGCTGCGCGTAACGGCGCAAGGTATCGCGAAACAAAGTGAGCAGCATCTCGCCAGCCTGCCGTGGTTACCGTCCTAAGCGCCTGGCGACGGCCCGTATCAGGTTTCCCGTCGCCGAGATATAGCGTAGCCGCGTACTGTGACAGAATGCTTACATTGCCCGGAGGCAGGTGGCGCGGGTCGGTTCGCGCTGGACGTTGGGCATTACGGCGATCGTTTGCCGGCGGCGGGCGCCTTTGGCTATCTGCGATTTTCTCGTCGTTGATAAGGCCCAGCACGGGAGCGTCCCAGGGCCGCGTTTCCCGGCCTCCAAGCCGCGGGGCGCCGCGCGCTTGGTTCCGATCAAAGCGGAGCGGCAGCGGGCAATTGTCCACCCGGTTCGCTGCCCTGCGAGGAGCACGCTGGTTCAGTAGGCGAAGAGCTACGCAAAGCGGGCGAGTCCGGCGCTCGCCGGTGTCTTCACTCGGCCACGCTTTTATCGCAATAACCGGCATTGAGACCGAAACGGGAGATTGAAACAAGCTAAGCGCACAAGCTATTGGTTACACGATGCTTTTTAACCGCGCTCAGGGCACTTTTTGACACCTAGACGAGGAGAACTCACTATATGGGGGCTCAGGAGTAGCAGGCTATGGCGAAAAAGCATTTCCTGATTCCTGCGTGGCTGACCATTAAATTGCCGGCCCTGCGCAGGGTCTGCTGGCTGTTGGAAGCACTCATTGTGAAATCCTTGGTCTGGCTGCTGCAGCGAATGTCACCGGAACGGGCCACCCGCTTTACCGAGTTACTGTTCAGAAATCTGAAATCACTGCTGCCCTTCACTGACAAAATACGGCGCAACCTGGACGTTGCGTTTCCGGAGAAAGGCGAGCACGAGATTGAGCGATTGACGCGCGGCGTTTGCGGCAACCTCGGAATCGCGGTGGCCGAATTGGTGACTGTCGAGCGCATCCTGGCCGAACGCGCGGAACGGTTCGAATTCGTGGTGCCACACGGTATTGATCTTGCCGCCTACCGGGGCCGGCCGCTCGTCCTCGTCACAGGCCACATCGGCGCGTGGCAATACGGCTGTTTTCTCACGGACGCATTCGGCCAGCACATGACGACGGTCTATGCACCGGACGTCAATCCGTATTTGCACGACTTTCTTCTCGAGCTCCGCCAGGCGCTGCCGTGCGACTTCATTTCACGCGACGGGTGCATGCGCCGCCTCACGAGGGAACTGCACAAGGGGAACGTGGTCGGACTCACCTCCGATACGCGCCTCGACAGCGGCGAGCCGCTGGATTTTTTCGGAATACCGACGCCGGCGAATACGACCGCGGCGAGACTCGCGTTACGCCACAATTGCGGCTTCTTTCCGGTCCGCGCCGAGCGGTTGCCGGGGACGAAGTTCCGCATAACGCTTTATCCCGAAATCCGACCCCGCGACCCAGATGCGCCGGTACCCGAACAGGCCCGGCAAATGACGCAGAAAGTGCTGGATCTTTTCGAATCATGGATTCGGGAGGACCCCGAGCAATGGATGTGTTTTGGCCGGCGTTGGCCACACGCGGCCTATGCCAATGCCTCGGTCACGCGCCGCGAAAACGCTCGTCCCTGAAACTCGTCACTAAGTGGGTCCGGGAAAGGCTCGCTGCGCCGCCTGCCAACCGCCTCCAAGACGGGCCCCCCAACGACAACCCCCACCGCATCGCCCAACGCAACGAGCGCAATGCCGCCCGACTTTGACAGTGCCTACGCACATGATTCCATATTTTATTGGCACAACAATGACTTAAGTGCGCTGCGAAAAACACCCATGTACGCAGGTCGTCAGGCGAGGTCGAGCAGCGGAGCCGGGGCTTTGATCTTTAGTGCTTTCAGTCT
>NZ_JBXWZQ010000064.1:0-27089 GCF_059432795.1 Nitrococcus sp.
CCGTTGCCTCTCGATCCGCCGTTCTGAGTACCCTCCAAGGACCGCGGCGCCGGCGCCGCGGTCATCCTCGTCGATCGTCCATCACCAATCGTGAAAATCAGCCCATCAAATTGGCTGACCGCTCTCAATACAGGCCGGATCCCTACCCGGTGGGAGGAACAGTTCATTCGGAGGCGCGAAGGATGACCCGGAGAAAGAAAACCAAGTACGTACATGAAGGAAAGTACGTTGCAGAAGTAGAAGTGGAGGTGATTGATGAGGAGGGGGCATGGGCTCCCTATCTCAGTGTTGACGACGCCTATCGCCTCGACGACGTGCGGGAGGCTCTTCGGCAAGGTGATCTGGCCTCGGCAGCGCAATATGGCCGCATCTACGAGCTTCGGCCGGTGGCGCACCAATAAATGCCATAACTCGCTCTTTAGCGGCGCTACCCGCTGCACGCCGCGCGCCCACCCCCCACTCAATGTTGCCGTCAGAATGACTACTGAATAACGCCCTGACCTACTCCGAATCCCCCTGCTCGGCACGCATCGCCGGGAACAACAGCACGTCACGGATCGAGGGGGCGTCCGCGAACAGCATCACGAGCCGGTCGATACCGATGCCCTCCCCGGCCGTCGGCGGCAGGCCATACTCCAGGGCCCGGACAAAATCGGCATCGTAGAACATGGCCTCCTCGTCGCCGGCCTCCTTGCCGGCCGCCTGCGCCCGCAGGCGCTCGGCTTGATCCTCGGCGTCATTGAGCTCCGAGAAGCCGTTGGCGATCTCCCGCCCGCCGATAATCAGCTCGAAGCGCTCGGTGACGGAAGGGTCATCGTCTTTGGGGCGGGCGAGCGGTGAGACCTCCCTCGGGTATTCCGTCACGAACGTGGGCTCGCGCAGCCGATGCTCGGTCGTCTTCTCGAAGATCTCAAGCTGCAGCTTGCCGAGCCCCCACTGCGGTCGCACGTCGATGCCAAGCTCCGTGGCCAGGCGGCAGGCCGCCTCGCGGTCGGCGAGCTGTGCGGCGCTGATGCGCGGATTGTGCTCGAGGATGGCATCGTGGACCGTGCGGCGGGCGAACGGGCGGTGCAGATCGATCTCTTCCCCCTGATAAGAGAGCCGTTCCGAGCCCAGCACCTCGCGGGCGAGGCGGCGCAGCAGCGCCTCGGTCATTTCCATGAGATCGTGGTAATCGGCGTAGGCCAGATAGAACTCCAGCATCGTGAACTCGGGATTGTGGCGGGTGGATACGCCCTCATTACGGAAGTTGCGGTTGATCTCGTAGACCTTCTCGAAGCCGCCGACCACTAGGCGCTTGAGGTAGAGCTCGGGCGCGATACGCAGGTAGAGATCGACGTCCAAGGCATTGTGATGCGTCACGAATGGCCGCGCGGCGGCACCGCCCGGAATGGGCTGCATCATCGGTGTTTCGACTTCGAGGAAGCCCTGCTCATTGAATGCCGTGCGCAAGCACTCGATGAGGCGGCTGCGCAGGAAAAACGTGCGCCGTGAGTTTTCGTTGACGATGAGGTCGACGTAACGCTGCCGGTAACGCGCCTCCTGATCGGCGAGACCGTGGTATTTCTCCGGCAGTGGCCGCAGGGATTTCGTCAGCAGCCGGATATCGGCTACCCGAACGGAAAGCTCCCCTGTCTGGGTGCGATAAACGTGGCCTTCGACACCGACGATATCGCCCACATCCCAGCTCTTGAACTGCCGGTAACTCTCGGCCGGAAGCTCATCGCGCCGCAAGAAAAGCTGGATGCGTCCGCTCATGTCCTGAAGGTGGGCAAAGCTCGCCTTGCCCATCACCCGCTTGCCGACCAGCCGCCCGGCGACCTTCACCGCCACGGCCGCCTCCTCGAGCTCGTCGGTCGTCCGATCGCCGAAACGCCGGTGCAGCTCCGCGGCCAGGCCGTCGCGGCGGAAATCGTTGGGAAAGGCCTGCCCGCTCGCTCGCCATTGCGCCAGCTTCTGACGGCGTTGAGCGATGAGCTTATTGGGATCCTGAGGCGCAGGATCGGTCTTTTTCTGCTCGCTCATCGGTGCAGCTCCGAAGTCGGATGAGTTACAGACCGGCCTTTAGGCTCGCTTCGATGAATGAATCCAAGGCGCCGTTGAGCACCGACTGCGTGTTGCCGATCTCGACGCCGGTCCTCAAATCCTTGATCCGGGATTGGTCCAGGACGTATGAGCGGATCTGACTGCCCCAGCCGATATCGGCCTTGGCTTCCTCGAGCTGATCGGCCTTTTCGCGGCGTTTTTGCATCTCCAGCTCGTAGAGCTTGGCCCGGAGCTGCTTCATGGCGGTCGCCTTGTTCTTGTGCTGAGAGCGATCGTTCTGGCACTGCGTGACGATCCCGCTTGGCATGTGGGTAATGCGCACCGCCGATTCCGTGCGGTTGACGTGCTGACCGCCGGCGCCGCTCGCCCGATACACATCGATGCGCAGGTCCGCCGGATTGATCTCCACGGCCACGTCGTCATCAAGCTCGGGGGAGACGAATACGGCGGCAAAGGAGGTATGACGACGATTGCCCGAGTCGAACGGCGATTTGCGCACCAAGCGGTGGACTCCCGTTTCGGTGCGCAGCCAGCCGAAGGCGTAGTCGCCCTCCACGCGCAGCGTCGCGCTCTTGATGCCGGCGACCTCCCCCTCGGAGATCTCGATGATCTCTGTCGTGAAGTTTTTGTGCTCGGCCCAGCGCAGGTACATCCGCAGCAGCATGCTCGCCCAGTCCTGAGCCTCCGTGCCGCCGGAGCCCGCCTGAATGTCCAGGAAGGCGTTCTTCTCATCCATCTCGCCGGAGAACATGCGGCGAAACTCGAGCGCCTCGACTTCCTGTCGATACGCCGTGACGTCCGCCTCGACCTCGGCGAGCGTGGCTTCGTCGTTCTCCGCGCGCGCAAGCTCGAGCAGCTCGCCGGCATCGGCGATGCCCTGGCTCAGACGGTCGAGGCTCGATAGCAGCGTCTGCAGGCGGATGCGTTCCTGATTGAGCTCATGGGCACGTTCCGGCACGTTCCAGATGTCTGGATTTTCAAGCTCGCGGCAGACCTCCTCGAGGCGCTCCCGGCGCGTTTCGTAGTCAAAGATACCCCCTGAGGGACGTGACCCGGCCCTCGAGATCGTTGAGCGTTGCCGTCAGTGTGCTGAGCTCGACCATAGACGTGTGCTGCTTCGTAGGACTGCTGTTGCACGCATGATATCAGTTCACACGGGACGAGTTCGCGTTGACCACGGGATGGCGAACGGGCGGTGCATCCTCCGGCGCCGCAGGCGCTCAACGCACCTGTTGCCAGACCCGTTGCAAGCGGCTCTCCGAGACCTTCTCGCGCGTCCCCAGTTCCTGGGCAAACAATGACACTCGATATTCTTCCAGCAGCCAGCGATAGCGCTCGAGCTGCGGGTCGACGACGCCCTGCGAGGTCTGCTCGCGGTGCCGGCGCTGATACTGCTCCCACAGCGGCCGGATAGCCTGCAGGCCGCGCTTGTCCCGGCGCGGCTCCTGCTGCAGTTGCTCCAGACGACGCGCCAGCGCCCGCAGATAACGGGGCAGCTCGGCCAACTGCTCGCTCGGCGTCTCGCGCACGAAGCCCGCATAAATCATGGCCTCGAGCTGCTCGCGCATATCCTGCCGGGATTCGAGCTGCGCCGGCGGTACCGGTCCTTTCAGACGCCGGCGCACGTCCTGATACTGCTCGAGAACCTGCAACAACGTCTCGGCGAGACGGGTCGCCGTCGGGACGAGCGCTTCCCGGCCGGCTTGAAGCGCCGCCTCGAATTCCTCTCCTGTCCGCGGCAGAGTTCCTTGCGGAATGAATACCCGCTCGAAGGCCGCCTCCAGGAACTCTTCCTTGAAGGCGTCACAGCGGCCGAGCGCGCTGTAGAGCAGGCACAGCCGATCGATGCCGGGCAACCGGCGTCGCAGATACTTCGCCTGATCGGGCAGGCGGAGCATGTACAACTTCCGGATACCGGCACGGCTCGTGCGCTGCGCCTGCTCGGGTGAATCCATCAGCCGCAGCGCCACGCTCTGCCCCTCGTCGACCACCGCCGGATAGCCTCTCAGGGTAATACCCGCATCCGTGAACTCCACGTGCTCGCTGAGCGTGTCGAAATCCCACCGCCGCAGACCGCTGCGCTCCCAACGGCTGCGCGCACCGCCGGCCTGCTCGCGTGCGTAGGCACCGAGCTCACCTTGCAGCGCGGGGAGATCGCGTCCCTCCGAAATCGTTCGGCCCTTGGTATCCACCACACGGAAGTTCATTCGCAAATGCGCCGGCAGCTCGACGTCCTCCCAGGCATCGGCGGGCAGATGCACGCCCGTCATACGTTGCAGCTCATCGCGTACGACCTCGGTCAGCGTCCCCCGGCCCGGCCGCGCCGCAGCAAGGACCGCGCCGGCGAACTCCGGCGCCGGAACGAAGTTACGGCGCAGGCGTTTGGGCAACGAACGGATCAGCGCCACCACTTTCTCCTGCAGCAATCCGGGCACCACCCATTCGAAGCGCTCCGCGGCAAGCTGGTTGAGTGCCGCCGCCGGAACGAGCACGGTAATGCCGTCCGCCGCGTGGCCCGGCTCGAAATGATAACGCAGCGGCAAGCGCATACTGTCGACAGCCAAATGCTCCGGGTAGGCGTCCGGGTTGATTTCAACCGCCTCGCGCTCCATGAGCATCTGCGGCGTCATGAACAACGACCGGTCGTGCTCGGACCGGCGGATCCAACGCTCGAAGCTCGCGGCATCCGCCAGTTCCTCCGGCAGTCGCTCGGCGTAGAATGCCTCGACAATATCCTCGTTCACCAGCACGTCGCGGCGGCGCGATTTCGCCTCCAATGCCTCAATCTCGGCGATCACCCGGCGGTTGTGCGCGAGGAACTCCCCCCGGGTGCGCAGCCGCCCCCGGACCAGCCCTTCGCGGATGAAAATCATCCGGGCCACCGCGCGGTCCACGCGCGTGTAGTCGACCTTGCGCCGTGCCACCAGCGGCAGGCCATACAGCGATACGCTCTCGTAACCCGCCACCCGGCCGCTTTTTTGTTCCCAGAAGGGCTCGAAATAGCGTCGCTGCACCAGATGCCCGGCCAGCGCTTCCACCCACTCCGGACGAATCTCTCCCGCGATACGCGCGAACACGCGACTCGTCTGCACGACCTCGGCGGCCACGATCCACCGCGGCCGGCGCTTGGCAATGCCGGAACCGGGGAAAATGAGCATCTTCAGATCACGCGCCCCGGTGTAAGTCTGCTCGTCGCTGCGCACGGCGATATTGCTCAACAAGCCGGGGAGCAGCGCGCGATGCACCGCCGCGTAGTCGGCTTCCTCGGTGTTCTCGCGCCAGCCCATGCCCTTGACCAGCTCCCTCAGCTGGCGATGGATATCCCGCCATTCGCGCAAGCGCGCGAAGGAGAGAAAATGCTCGGCGCACCACGAGCGCAGCTTGCGCTGCGAGAGATGCGCCGCCTGTTCCCGGATGTCGTTCCACAGTTTGACCAGAGCGAGAAAATCCGAGCGCCGGTCTTGCCAGCGCTGCTGCGCCGTATCGGCGGCCTGCGAGGCATCCATGGGACGTTGTCTCGGGTCGGGAATGCTCAACGCCGAGGCGATCACCAGCACCTCGCTGAGCGCGCGCTCGGTCTCCGCCGCCACCAGCATGCGCGCAATCCGCGGATCCAGCGGCAGTGCCGCAAGCCGCTGGCCCATCGCGGTCAGCGCATTGTCCGCATCGACCGCACCGAGCTCGTAGAGCAGCTTGAGCCCGTCACGGATCGCGCGCGGCTCCGGTGGATCGATAAAATCGAAGCGCTCGATCGAGCCCAATCCGAGGTACTTCATCTGCAGAATGACCGAGGCCAGATTGGTGCGCAGAATCTCCGGCTCCGTGAACTCAGGCCTCGCCTGATAATCCGCCTCGGCATACAGACGGATGCAAACGCCTGGGGCGAGCCGACCGCAGCGCCCCGCCCGCTGATCGGCGCTGGCCCGGGAGATCGGCTCGATCGGCAAACGCTGCACCTTGGTGCGGTAGCTGTAGCGGCTGATTCGGACAAGTCCGCTGTCCACCACGTGACGGATGCCCGGCACGGTCAGCGAGGTCTCCGCCACATTGGTGGCAAGCACCACCCGGCGCCGCTCGTGAGGGGCGAATACCCGCTGCTGTTCGGCGGCGGAGAGACGCCCGAAAAGCGGCAGGATCTCGGTGCCGGGCGGGTGATGCTTGCGCAGGTGCTCTGCACTCTCGCGAATGTCCCGTTCGCTGGGCAGAAAGACCAGCACGTCGCCCCGCGACTCCCCCGCGAGCTCATCGAGCGCCGCCAGGATGGCCTCCGAGAGGCTGCGATCGCGCTCGTCCTCGTCCTCACTCACCAGCGGCCGATAGCGTATTTCCACCGGATAGCTGCGCCCGGCGACCTGGATGATCGGAGCGTCGTCGAAGTAGCGCGAGAAGCGTTGCGGATCGATGGTCGCCGAGGTGATGATGAGCTTCAGCTCAGGACGGCGAGGCAGGAGCCGCTTCAGATAGCCGAGCAGAAAATCGATGTTCAGGCTGCGCTCGTGCGCCTCGTCGACGATGATCGCATCGTAATGCGCCAAGTCCGGATCGCCTTGGGTCTCGGCAAGCAGCATGCCGTCGGTGACGAGCTTGATCCGGGTGGCGAAGCGCACTCGATCACTGAAACGGACCTTGTAACCGACACCGGCGCCGACCTCGGTATTGAGCTCCTCGGCGATGCGAGCGGCCAGGCTGCGCGCGGCAATCCGGCGGGGCTGCGTATGCGCGATCATGCCCTGAACGCCCAACCCCAGGCCGAGGGCGATTTGCGGCAGCTGCGTGCTCTTGCCCGAGCCCGTCTCACCGCATACGACAACGACCTGGTGTTCGCCAAGCGCCCGTTCGATTTCCGTGCGCTGGCTCAGAATCGGCAGCGCGGCGCTGAACTCGGGCTGCAGGTGCTGGGACCGGCGCTGCTCATAGCGCGTCTGCACATCGGCCAGATCTTCTTTGAGCCGATTCAGCCCGCGCGCGTACGGGCGGCTCTGCCGTTGGCGGCGTTGCAGGCCGGCGAGCCGGCGACGGAACGAGGGAACCCAGGCATGGGGGAGCTTGCCGAGCTGTGTTTCGAGCTCCTGGAAGGGGTGTGCTTTTTCGATTGAGCGAGCCATGAGGTCGCGCGAGCGGGTCAGTTTCTCTCCCTCGGTGGTTGCGCGTTCACGGAGCGGCGCGGGACGGCGCGAAGAGACGGGTATTTGCGCGGCTCCAGACGCAGCGTCTCGACCTGCCAGCCGTTCGGTTCACACTCGATGAACAGGCACGACGGCCCGCCGTGGGTGCGGGTGCGCCCGGCCGCCCCCGGGTTCAGTATCCAGGGCCGCTTCTCTAAATCGGTGAACAATTGGTGGCTGTGGCCATAAACCACGGCGCGGGCATCGGCGTAGCGTCGCCGATAGCGATCATGGCGCTCTTTGACACTGTAATGCTCGTCGCCGTGCACGACGATCAGCAGCCCTCCCGGCAGCTCGACGCTCGCCTCCCGCGGCAGCGTCGCAAGCATTTGATGCTCGGCGGCAAGCCATTTCTCCGGCGTGTCGTTGTTGCCCCGAATCGCGACAAGCTCCTCGCGCGGTTGCATCGCGAGCAGCACATCGGCACCGCCGATATCCCCTGCATGAACCGCGACGTCACAACGACTTACCAAGTCCGAAATACGGGGATCGAGGAAGCCGTGAGTATCAGCAAGTATGGCAACACGCATGAAAGGTCCGACTGACTGAGCAGATCATAGAGGGTTGCGCACCGTCTCGTTAGACTCCCGCGCCGCCGAAAAACGCCGGTCAAGCTAAACGTTTTTCCGCATCCCTGCAAGATGCCGGCCGATTCAGCTCGATGCCTCGTTGGCAATTCCGTGGGGCACATGTCCGGTGGCGACATGGCGGCGGCTCGACTCGCAATGTCCGTGCTGATCGTCAAAGAAAATATCGGCGCCGAACGCCTGCAGGAACTCTCCTTTGGACAGCCCGCCGAGGAATAGTGCCTCGTCGATCCGGATCTCCCAGCTGCGCAGCGTGCGAATCACCCGTTCATGAGCCGGCGCGCTGCGCGCCGTCACCAGCGCGGTGCGGATTGGACACGCATCCGCGGGGTATTCCGACTGCAGGCTTTGCAAGGCAGCGAGAAAGCTCTTGAACGGGCCGCCCGGTAGCGGCTCCCGCGCGTGCAGGCGCTCGCTGCTCGAGAACTCCTCGAGACCGCCGGTGCGGAAAACGCGTTCCGCCACGTCACCGAACAGCACGGCATCGCCGTCGAACGCGATCCGCAGCTGCTCGTCGGCGTCGGCTTTGATGACGGCGCCGCTGTCTGTCAACCGCGGCAGAATGGTGGCCGCGGCATGGCCGCGATCCAACGCCGCCACGACATCGCTTGGATCCGCGGAGAGGAAGAGATGCGCGCAGAAAGCCGGGACATAGCGCCATGGACTCGCGCCATTGGTGAACGCCGCCCGAGTGATCGACAACCCGTAGTGCTCGATGGAATTGAACACTCGCAACCCCGTATCGGCGCTGTTGCGCGATAACAGGATCACCTCGACCCGGGTGCGCTCCGAGTCACGGTTGAGCGCCAGAAGCTTGCGCACGAGATCATAGGCCACGCCGGGCTCGAGAAGCTTTTCCTCGTGCTCGATCTGGTAGCGACAGTAAGCGTCGATGCCCTCGGTCTCGAAAATTCGATGGCCCTCGCTCATATCGAACAGGGCCCGAGAGGAGATACCGACCACCAGCTTGCCATCGAATGTCACGGGCATACCCCGATCATCCTGTTCAGCGCCGACGGCTTGCGTGTGGTAGCCTAGCATCAACGCTAGATTGCCGCACGGAGGCACCACCCAAACGCGGTGATTCTCGCCGCGCGCTTCGTAAGGCGCTGCCGGGCGGCCGGTATGACTGGACAAGGAAGGCACGAAATGGCAGATTTCGGATATCCTTTTCAAGGAGGTTAGCAACTGATGGTAGATCGTGCTCGTGACATTACATTGGGGCGGAACTCAGCCCGCCTCGAGGGTGTGCTCGGGGCCAATCGCGTCATCCGCAATACGTATGCGCTGCTGTCGCTGACGCTGCTGTTCAGCGCCGCAACGGCCGGCGTCGCCATGGCGACCAATGCCGCACCGCTGCATTGGCTCATGGTCCTGGGCGGCTATTTCGGGCTGCTCTTCCTCACCAATGCGTTGCGCAACAGCGCCTGGGGCGTGTTGTCCGTATTCGCCCTCACGGGTTTCATGGGCTACACTCTCGGGCCGATGCTGAACTTCTACATCAGCACGCTTTCCAATGGCACCGAGCTCGTGATGATGGCGTTGGGCGGCACCGGCGCGATCTTTCTGACTCTCTCGGCGTATGCGCTCACCACGCGCAAGGACTTCAGCTTCATACGTGGCTTCGTTCTGGCGGGAATCATCGTCATCTTTCTTGCCAGTCTGGGTGCGGTCATCTTCCAGATGCCGGCCCTCGCGCTCGCCGTGAGCGCCGCCGCCATCGTATTGATGGCCGGCTTCATCCTCTATCAGACCAGCGAGATGATTCACGGGGGCGAGCGCAATTACATCATGGCCACCGTCGGGCTCTACGTCGCCTTGTTCAATCTCTTCACCAGCCTGCTTCACCTGCTCGCGGCGTTTGCCGGCGAGCGTTGAGTCCGCCCGCCTGCGCGGAGTCGAGGAGCTCCACGGCCGTGGAGTTCCTCGCTGCCACACCGGATCGCTCGTGCATTCGTCGGGCGGATGAACGATCGCCGTAGCGCGCAAACGGGGATTCTCGGCGGGTACCCGCCCGCGCCTCACTCAGGGGCGGCCGTGGGGGCAAACCACGCGAGACGGTCATGCAAGCGCACCACCTCACCGACGATTACCAACGTCGGCGGCCGCATCGCCTGCTCAACGGCCCGCTGCGGCAAATCGGACAGGCTCGCCACGAGCACGCGTTGCTGTGGGGTCGTTCCCTGCTGTATCAAAGCCGCCGGCATATCCGCGCGCATGCCATGGGCGATCAGGCCCGCCGCCAGCGCCGCCAGTCCGCCCAGCCCCATATAAAACACCACGGTCTGGCCGGGCCGCACCAGCAGCTCGAAATCCAGCGCCAGTTCGCCGTTCGCCCGGCGATGGCCGGTAACGAATACGCAGGACTGCGCATAGTCGCGATGCGTCAGTGGGATGCCGGCATAGGCGGCGCACCCGCTCGCCGCGGTGATGCCCGGAACCACCTGGAAGCGAATCCCTTCGGCCATTAGCGAGTCCACTTCCTCCCCGCCACGCCCAAAAATGAAAGGGTCTCCGCCCTTGAGCCGGGCGACGCGCTTGCCCTGCTGAGCGAGGCGCACGAGCATGCGGCTGATCTCTTCCTGGGGAATGGGGTGTTGATCGCGGCGCTTGCCCACGTAGACCCGCTCGGCCTCGCTTCGCGCCATCTTTACGATCGCCGGCGCCACCAGCCGATCGTAGAGAACGACATCGGCGCGGCGCAGCAAGCGCAATGCGCGTAACGTCAGCAAATCCGGATCGCCGGGCCCGCCGCCGATCAAATAGACCTCGCCCGCCGCCGCAGGGGTATGCCGCGTAGCCGGGTTCCGCCCCGCGGCCCGCTGCGGAGACGGGCGCTTCGGCGGCACTGGGTTGGTACGCCGGGGCGCCGTCTCAACGTGTCCTTGGTCAGCCAAGGCAGGACCCACGACCCAGCGGCGCAACCGTTGGCAGTCTTCCGCCATGCTGGCTGCCAACCGAAAAATCAGGCCCTGTCTCATCCAATGGCTCTGTGGGGCATCGCTTCGCCGGGGAACACCGCGCGAATCTTGTCGTGGTACGTTGCGCACTTGGGGAAACAACTCTCCCGCCCAACTATAGTGAGCGTTGAAGTATTTACAAAAAGAATAGTTTTTTTTATTTATAGGCTAATGGGTTATTAAAAAGGCAAGCTGTGAAGCTCAATCAGCTGCGCTACATTTGTGAGGTGGCTCATCGCGGGCTGAATGTATCCGCCGCGGCAGAAGCCCTCTATACCTCGCAACCCGGCGTCAGCAAACAAATCCGCATGCTCGAAGACGAGCTCGGAGTTCAGATTTTCAGCCGCAGCGGCAAGCACCTGACCCATGTGACGCCGGCGGGAGAGGAAATTCTGGCGCTGGCCCAGCGGATTCTGGGAGAAGTGGAAAACATCAAGGCGGTCGCCCAGGAGCACGTAAGCGAATCACGCGGCAGCCTCTCCATCGCCACCACCCACACCCAGGCGCGCCACACGTTGCCTTCGATCGTCAGCGGTTTCCGAGCCCGCTACCCGAACGTCAGTCTGCACATGCATCAGGGAACACCGTTACAAATCGCCGAGATGGCAGCACGCGGCTCGGTCGATTTCGCCATAGCGACCGAGGCCCTCGAGTTGTTCGAAGACCTGGTGATGATGCCCTGTTACCGGTGGAATCGCAGCATTATCGTCCCGGTGGCGCATCCTCTATGCGAGGTACAGCCGCTGACCCTGGAGGCGGTGGCCCGCTATCCGCTCGTCACCTACGTCTTCGGCTTCACCGGACGCTCCAAGCTCGACAAAGCCTTCGCCGACGCAGGACTGAGGCCCGAGGTGGTCTTCACCGCCACGGACTCCGAGGTCATCAAAACCTACGTCGCGCTGGGGCTGGGCGTCGGCATCATGGCGACCATGGCCTTCGACACACAACGCGATACCGGTTTACGCGCCCTGGATGCGAGCCATCTGTTCGAGCCCAGCATCACCAGCATCGGCTTTCGCCGCGGCATGTATCTACGCGGTTATATGTATGAGTTCATCGAGGCGTTCGCCTCTCATTTAACACATGACGTGGTCGAGCGTGCGATTGCCGTGCGCAGCGCAGAAGAGCGGGAGCAGCTCATTCGCGATTTCGAGCCTTACTTGGAAATGCGCTGACCTCGTTGCGGCTGCGGCCATCCGCCCTACACCCGCCTCGGGCCCGGCGGGTCGTCGAGAAACGCCCTGCCGCCGAGATACGGTTGCAGAACGGCCGGAACCCGCACCCGACCGTCCGCTTCCTGATAGTTTTCGAGCACCGCCACGAGACAGCGGCCGATCGCCAGGCCGGATCCGTTCAATGTGTGCACCGGCTCGGGACGCCCGGTTGCGGGATTTCGCCAGCGCGCCTGCATGCGGCGTGCTTGAAAGGCTTCGCAGTTGCTGCAGGAGGAGATTTCCCGGTAGCGTTGCTGGCCCGGCAACCAGACCTCCAGGTCATAGGTCTTCGCCGCCGCGAATCCCATGTCACCGGCACACAGCGCGACCACCCGATACGGCAGATCAAGGAGCTGCAGTATCTTCTCGGCGTGGCCCGTGAGCTCTTCGAGTGCCGCATAAGAGGCCTCGGGCCGCACGACCTGTACCAGCTCCACCTTGTCGAACTGGTGAAGGCGAATCATGCCCCGCGTGTCCTTGCCGTATGAGCCGGCCTCGGAGCGAAAGCACGGTGTGTGGCAGACGAAGCGCAGCGGCAACGCGTCAGCTTCGACGATGCGCTCACGCACGAGATTCGTCACGGGCACTTCCGCCGTGGGAACCAAAAAAAACGGGCTCTCCGCAGCCACGCGGAAGAGATCCGCCTCGAACTTGGGCAGCTGGCCCGTGCCCTGCATGGCCTGGGCATTCACCAGATAGGGAACGTGCACTTCCTCGTAACCGTGCGCTTGCGTGTGCACATCGAGCATCAATTGAGTCAACGCCCGGTGCAGCTGCGCAAGGTGGCCGCGCAGCACCACGAAACGCGCCGCGGCCAACTGCGCGCCGGCTTCGAAATCCATCTCATGGTGCAGCGCTCCCAACTCCACATGATCGCGAGGCGTGTAATCGAAACTGGGTTGCTCCCCCCACCGAGAGATCTCGACGTTATCCTCCTCGTCCGCACCGTCCGGGACGCTCGAATGCGGCACGTTGGGAATCTCGAGCTGCCAGCGATACAGCTCGCCCTGGACCGTTTCCAGCGCCTCGCTCGTCGCGCTGAGCCGCTCTGCGAGCTGGGCCACTCCGGCGCGCAACGCTTCGATGTCCTCGCCACGTGCCTTGGCTTGGCCGATCGCCTTGGACTGGCGGTTACGCTCGTTCTGTAGCGCTTGCGCGTCCATTTGCAACTGGCGGCGCCGCTGCTCCAATTCACCGTAACGCGCGGTGTCGAGCTCGAAGCCGCGCCGGAGCAATTGACCGGCGAGCGCTTCGCGGTTGTTCCGCAGTTCCTTGGGGTCCAGCATCAATTCGTCCCTTCAAATGGTGTCAACGACATTCTGCGCGGTGACGTGCACGGCACATCCCGCGCCGGCGCCGCGTGGACGGCTCGGACGTCCGCTACGCCGGGTACGGTGCATCAATCGCCACCCCCGGCTCCGGCCTTGGGGTCGAGCGCGCGCAGTGATCTCAGATGCTCGCCGATGCGCCGCTCCAACCCTCGGTCCGTGGGATGGTAGTAGCGTCTCCCGGAGAGCTCCGCGGGAAAGTACTCGGCACCGGCGGCATAGCCACCGGGTTCGTCATGCGCGTAGCGGTAGTCACTTCCGTAGCCGAGCTCGCGCATCAGTCGCGTTGGCGCATTACGCAGCGACAACGGCACCTCCAGGCTACCGTGGACACGGGCATCTTCAGCGGCCGCCTGATAGGCGCGATACACCGCATTGCTCTTGGGTACGCTGGCGAGATACACCACGGCTTGTGCAATCGCGAGCTCACCCTCCGGGCTGCCCAGGCGTTCCTGGGCGTCCCAGGCATTCATTGCGATCTGCAACGCGCGCGGGTCGGCGTTGCCGATATCCTCCGAGGCCATGCGCAGCAGCCGGCGGGCAACGTATAGCGGATCGCATCCCCCCGTGAGCATGCGACACAGCCAATACAAGGCGGCGTCGGGCGCCGAGCCGCGAATCGCCTTGTGCAGCGCGGAGATCTGATCATAGAACGCCTCACCGCGCTTGTCGAAGCGAGGCCGCCCGCCGGCGGCTGCCGCCCGGATGAGCTCGCCGTCGATCCGCTCCGTCGCCGCGCCGAGCTCCGCCGCCACTTCCAGCACATTGAGCGCGTTGCGCGCATCGCCGTCCGCCGCCTGGATCAGCAGCGCACGGGCTTCGTCGCTGAGCACGAGCCGCCTGGCGCCGAGGCCGCGCTCGGTGTCCTGCAACGCGCAGTCGATGATGCGGCCCAACGCCGAATCGTCAAGCGCACGCAGGACATAGATGCGCAATCGGGACAGCAATGCGTTGTTGAGCTCGAAAGACGGATTCTCCGTAGTCGCCCCGACGAAGACGACGGTGCCGTCCTCGATGAAGGGAAGAAAGGCATCCTGCTGCGCTTTGTTGAAGCGGTGGACTTCATCCACAAAGAGAATCGTCTGGCGCCCACGAGCGCGATTCGCCCGGCCCGTCGCGCTCGCCTCGCGGATGTCTTTGACACCGGCCATGACGGCCGACAGGGCCAGGAACTCAGCGTCGACGACGGCAGCCATGATTCGGGCCAATGTCGTCTTTCCGGTCCCGGGCGGGCCCCAGAAGACCATGGAATGCAGCCGACCGGATTCGATCGCCTCGCGCAGAGGCTTACCCGCCCCCAGCAGATGCGCCTGGCCGACGAACTCCGTAAGCAATCGAGGACGCATGCGATCCGCCAGCGGCCGCGTCCCGTCCGTCATTGCGGGGCAGCCGCCTGGTGCTCGGTACCGATGACGTCCACTCCCTGCGGCGGGGTAAAGTGAAATCGCTGCGGGTCGAACTTGGGATTGCGTTGCAGATCATGCAGCTCCAGATGCGTCGTCTGCCCCAAACCGTCCTCGATCTCGAGGACATCCGGCACCCCGTGCGCCATATGCAGCCGCACGCGTTGAAATTCCCACTGATCGGTCTTGGGCAGTAAACCGAGCCAGCCATCACCGAGATCCTTGAGCTTGAAACTTCGTTGCAGATCGGAAAAACGGCCGCTCAGCAGCTGTGCCGGGCCCACCCCCAGAACATCGTCGAGCGGCTTGACGGTGACTTGGCGCAACTCCACGTCGTAGACCCACAGCCGTTTTCCATCGGCGACAATCCGCTGCCGGTAAGGCTTTTCATAGAACCAATCGAAGCGATTCGGGCGAGCCAAAGCCAGTTCACCGGACGAGGCGTCGATTCGGGCGCCGTCCTCGGCATGCGTCTTCTGAACAAACCGGCCGGACAACGTATGGACGGAGTCGTAGTACTGCTGCAGCGCCCGCAGGGCATCTGCTGCGAGGCCGATTCCGCATGGCAGCATCAGGAGCAAAAGCAAAATGACTCGCACGCAACCTCCAGAGAACTAATCGGGTGGCGGCGCCGCCAATATCTCGCGCGCGCCGTTTGACTGCAGGGGCCCGACGATGCCCGCCGACTCCATTTCCTCGACCAATCGCGCGGCGCGGTTGTAACCGATCTTCAGTCGCCGTTGCACCCCGGAAATCGAGGCGCGTCGCGTCTCCGTCACTACCCGCACGGCCTGGTCGTAGAGCGGGTCACTCTCGCCTTCGCCGCTCGCCGCGGAAAGGCCCGGAATCGCAGGAGCCGTTGCTCCCGGCTCATCGAGTATCTCGTCGATGTACTCCGGTTCACCGGTTTTCTTGAGGTACTCCACGACACGATGCACCTCGGCATCCGAGGCAAACGCGCCGTGCACACGCTCCGGAATGCCGCGGCTGCTGGGCCCGAGATAGAGCATATCGCCATGGCCCAATAGCGACTCGGCACCCATCTGGTCGAGAATCGTGCGCGAATCGACCTTCGAGGAGACTTGAAACGCCATACGCGTGGGGATGTTGGCCTTGATCAAACCGGTGATGACATCCACGGACGGCCGTTGCGTGGCGAGAATGAGATGGATACCGGCGGCGCGGGCCTTCTGCGCCAAGCGCGCGATCAGCTCCTCCACCTTCTTACCGACCATCATCATCATGTCGGCGAATTCGTCCACCAACACCACGATGTAAGGCATTGGCTCGAGCAGCGGCGGTTCGGAGTACTCAACGGGATCACCCACCACGAGTGATTCGGGCGGAGACCACATCGGGTCCGGTATCGGCTCGCCCCGCTCGATGGCCTCGCGGATTTTACGATTGCAGCCGGCCACGTTGCGCACGCCGAGCGTGGCCATCAAACGGTAGCGGCGCTCCATCTCGGCCACACACCAGCGCAATGCGTTGGCGGCCTCTTTCATGTCGGTGACCACCGGGGCGAGCAGATGCGGTATCCCGTCGTAAATCGAGAGCTCCAGCATCTTCGGATCGATCATGATCGTGCGCACGGTCTCGGATCGGTTGCGGTAGAGCAGGCTCAGAATCATCGTGTTGACGCCGACCGACTTACCCGAACCGGTCGTTCCGGCGACGAGCAGATGCGGCATTTTGGCCAAGTCGACAATGACCGAATGACCGCTGATGTCCTTGCCGATGGCCAGGCTCAACGGCGGCGCCGAGGGCTCTTTGAGGGCCGGCTCGATGACCTCCGCCAGCGTGATCAGCTGCCGGTGCTCGTTGGGAATCTCCATGCCGACCACGGATTTGCCGGGAATCACCTCTACGACGCGGACGCTGGTCACGGACAATGCCCGCGCCAGATCCTTGGCCAGATTCGATATCTGACTCACCTTCACGCCCGCAGCCGGTTGCAGCTCGAAGCGGGTAATGACCGGTCCCGGCTGCACGGCGACAACGCTTACCTCCACCCCGAAGTCCCGCAGCTTATGCTCTACGCGACGGGGCATCGCTTCGAGCGCCTCGCGGCTGTAGCCCGGCTGCTGCTCCTTGGGGGGGTCGAGCAGGCTAAGCGGCGGCAGGCTTCCCGGCGGCACTTCCTCGAACAACGGCATCTGCTGTCCCCGCCGCGCGGGCGTCTCTGGCGCGAACGCGTTGATTACGGGCTCGATACGTGGTATCTGGCGTTCCTTGCCGGGTTTGCCCGTTTTGCGCGTTGGCCGTTCCAGCCGCGCGGGCCGGTCCACCGTCGGCTCGACGGGGCGCAAAATGCGCCGTTCGGCCGCCGCGTCGCGATAATCTCTCAGCGCCGCGGTGCCGCGCTGAGCGAGGCGCAGCGTCAATCGGCCGATGAGGTCCATGAGCTGGATCCAGGAAAGACCGCTGAATACCGTCATTCCGGCGAGGAATACCGCCAAGGCCAGCAACGTCGCGCCGACGAAGCTGAAATTGGCTTTTAACCAGCCGCCCGCCAGGTTGCCGAGAATTCCCCCGGAGCTCAGCGGCACCGTCGCGGGCAACGGTTCGAAATGCAGGCTCGCAAGCACCGCTCCCGAGACAACGGTGATAACGAACCCCAAAACCCGCAAAGCGAAAACATCCCAACGGATTCGACCGTCTTCCTTCTGCCAGCGATAAACCAGCCAAGCCACCAGCGCGATCAGCACCGGTATGAGATACGCCAGATAACCGAGGAGATAAAGGGTGAAATCCGCGAAATAGGCACCCACCACACCGCCCCGGTTATGGATCGTGCGGGTGGCGGCGCTATAGCTCCAGCCCGGATCCGCCGGGTTATAGCTGAGCAGCGCCAGCAGCAGGAAACCGGCGACGGCGAGCAGGACGAGTAACGCGGCCTCTCTCAATCCGCGACCGATATGCTGAACAAATCGGTTAGGCGGATTGTTGGATTCCTGTTTTGACACCATTGCGGCCATCCTGGCTGAGAAGTGAACTGAAAAACCCCTTCCAACTCATTATTAATAATGGAATATATACGAATAGGCAAGCCTCGGAGCTCGGGACGTAACCGCTCCAGCAGGATCCACATAGCCAGCTTGCACCGAGGACATCGCTGCAGGACGAGCTCACCCCGTTCGCGCCGGACCGACGCCATTGACGGCAGGAGCGCGCTCGGGATCCTTGCAAGCCCCCCACGCTCACCGTGCCATCGCGCCCCAGTGCGAAGCGGGCCGCCACCACAGCGGATTATACATGAGCGACAAAAGCGGCTCCCCCCCTGGAAGGCAAAAGCGATTGGGCGCGCTGCCGGCCCGGCCGGGCACCGCGGCGTCCGCTCACGGTATGAGAGCCGCAGGATGAGCCCGCCGCGTCACGTCCGCTTCGGGCCTAGTTATCGCACAACGGTAGAGCCCGAGCGCCCACGGGTTTCCCGTTTCGTTCATTTCCAGTTTCGTTCATAGTGGTTCGCAGTCAACGATCGTCGCCCGGATTATGCCAATGTCAGTTTGTGGGCCGTCATGAAGCTCGGAATCGTGCATTCGCTCGATGAGATTCCGGCGCCCGAGTGGAATTCACTCGCGGGTACCGCCAATCCGTTTCTCAGCCATGAATTTCTCGCTGCGTTGGAACATCACGGCGCCGTCTCGCCCCGCACCGGCTGGATTCCCAACCATCTTGCCCTATACGATGAACACGGCTTGGCAGCGGCCGCACCGGTCTATCAAAAGCAGCATTCGTGGGGCGAGTTCGTTTTCGATTTCGCCTGGGCGCACGCCTATGACCGATATGGTATGGACTACTACCCGAAGCTGGTCTGCGCGGTCCCCTATACGCCGGCGACCGGCCCGCGTGTGCTGGTGCGCCCGGGGCTCGATCGCGTGGCCGCGGTCGGCGAGCTTGCTGGGCAGGCGCAAGCGCTCATCGAAGCCGAGGCGCTGAGCTCAGCGCATTGGCTCTTCGTGGAAGCGCAGACGGCCCGGATTTTTGCGCAGGCCGGCTACAGCATCCGCCTCGGCTGCCAATACCACTGGAACAACCCGGGCTACCGCAGCTTCGAGGAATTCCTCGCCGGGCTATCGTCGAAGAAACGCAAAAGCATCCGCCGTGAACGCCGCCGGGTCAAAGAGGCCGGCATTGAGTTTCACACCCATACCGGACACGAAATTTCTGCCGAGCTGTGGCGCCTCTTTCACCGCTTCTATGTGAACACCTTTCACGCCCACGGCAATATCCCTTTGCTGAGCTTGGGGTTTTTCCGCGAAATCGGCGAGCGGCTGGGCTCGCGGGTGATGCTGGTGGAAGCGCGACAGCAAGATCGCACCATCGCCGCCGCGCTTTGTTTTCGCAGCCCCACGACCCTCTATGGGCGTTACTGGGGCAGTACCGGTGAGTTGCACGATGGACTGCACTTCGAGACCTGCTACTACCAGGGCATCGACTACTGCATTCGCGAGGGTCTACATCGATTCGAATCCGGCGCTCAGGGCGAGCACAAGATCGCACGTGGTTTTCTGCCCACCCCCACGTACTCCTGTCACCATCTCCGGGATCCGCGCTTTCGACTTGCGGTGGACGATTTCCTGCGCCAGGAACGGGCATATATCGAACACTACATCCGTGAACGCACCAACGAGGGCCCATTTCGCCTCGACGCGCTCGAACGACTCGCCTCCCCTGGCTGACGCGTTGCCCGGGACCGGCCGAGCTCGCGACGCAACACGACTATTGGCCGCCTCCGTAGGCATTCACCGGGCTCGATACTATGCTCTTGGAGAGCGGAGCACGGCATCGTTGGCGTTTGCCGGCAGCGGCCCGGACGCCGCTAGCGAAGCAATCCATGGCAGAATGGACCAAACGTTTTTTTGCTTCGCCTCGCCCACGGTTTCAACAGTCATCGGCCTAGGTAAATCGCGAAGGCATCCTTTCGCGAATAGTTGACTCAATGAGCGAACAATTGACCCATGTCGCGTATCCCCTGGATCGCTCCCGATGACCATATCAGCCCGTTTCCCGACGTCGAAACGGCGCTCAGGGAGCCCAACGGGCTGGTGGCCATTGGTGGTCCGCTATCTCCACAGCGCTTGGAGCGGGCGTACCGCTGCGGAATTTTCCCTTGGTTTTCAGATGACCAGCCGGTCCTGTGGTGGAGTCCCGATCCCCGACTTATCATCTACCCTCGGGATCTACGCATCTCGCGCAGCCTTCGTAAACGGCTGCGCCATGGAGGCTACCGGCTCACCATGGACCAATGCTTCGAGCCCGTCGTTAAAGCCTGCTCGGCTCCCCGTCGCGGCCAGGAAGGCACGTGGATCACACCGGAGATCATGGCGGCTTATACGCAGCTGCACGAGCAGGGCGTTGCCCACTCCGTGGAGGTTTGGCAGGACGCTTTCCTCGCGGGCGGCCTTTACGGTGTCTCCCTTGGCGCGGCATTTTTTGGCGAATCCATGTTCAGCCGCAGCACGGACGCCAGCAAGGTTGCTCTGGTCTGGCTGGCTACCCAGCTCGATGCCTGGTCGTTCGACTTCATCGACTGCCAGATGTCGACTCCGCACCTGTGTGCCCTGGGTGGCGTCGAGATCTCGCGGCGGCGGTTCATCCGTGAGCTGTACGCGGCGTTGAACCGCCCCACGCGCCCAGGGCCCTGGGAATTCGACGCGCAGCTCGATCCCCTCGCGTGGATCAAGCGACCCGTCTCGGTGGACAGGCCATGAACCGATTCGACCCTAACGAGCGCGAGCGCCGGCTGGCCGTTTTGGCAACCCCGAAGCACGAGTGCCCTTACATTCCCGGGCGCACCGCGCGTACCGCCTTTGTCGACCCTTTCGCAACGCTGGACACGAAGCGATACGCAGACCTGATCCGGCAGGGATTCCGTCGAAGCGGGCGTTATCTCTACCGTCCCAGCTGTCCGAATTGCAGCGCGTGCCAATCGCTGCGCATCCCGGTTAGCCTGTTCCCTCCGCGACGCAGGCACCGGCGTTGCCTGCGGGACAACGCCGGCGTTCGCCTGGTATCCCTTGCGCCTCGATACTCCGAGGCGCATTTCACACTTTACCGGCGTTACCTGGCGGCTCGCCATCCGAGCGGCAGCATGGCGGATCCGACCCCCGAGGACTATCAGGATTTCCTCACGCGCAGCTGGTGTAATACGGAGTTTCTGGAATTGCGTGAAGAAAGCCGGCTGTTGGCGGTTGCCGTCGTGGACGACCTCGGTGACGCACTGTCGGCCGTGTATACATTCTACGAGCCGAATCTCCCCGAGCGCAGTTTGGGCACGTTGGCCATCCTGCGGCTAATCGGCGAAACGCGCTGCCGCGGCTACGATTTCCTGTATCTGGGCTATTGGATCGCAGAGTGTGCGAGCATGTGTTACAAAAGCGAGTTTCGCCCACATGAGGTGCTGACCCCTTCGGGTTGGATCCGTGTGACATGAACTCGTTGCTGCACAGGAGTTGGTTAGCGGCGCCGGCTCCGCTAGAATCTCGCCTCGGTCCTACACTGCAGGAAGAACCTCGCCCTGGGCCGAGAGGCGCGCCAGGACACAAAGCAAGCAAATTCGCTGCTGGCGGCAGGAACACGCGCACCGCGCCGATTCGAAAGCGCCTGCGATATCCAGACACCGACACATGAGAGGCTGAATGACCAAGGAAGACCACGTCCGAATGCAGGGGACCATAGTAGAGGTCCTGCCCAACACGATGTTTCGCGTCGAACTCGAAAACGGACACTTGGTAACGGCACGCATCTCGGGGAAGATGCGCAAGCACTACATTCGAATATTGCGTGGTGACAAGGTGACCGTTGAGCTCACCCCGTATGATTTGAGCAAAGGGCGTATCGTGTATCGCGCTCGCTGAACGCGTGTTCCATCCCGAACGTCTGTCACGTCACGGGCACGCCGGCCATCCCTGGCCCCTGCCAATCCGATCAGCTCACCACATCGGGCTCGTTGATAGAGAAGGTAAGCTCGTCGTCTTCGACGTCCACGACGACATGACCACCACCGGCCAATCGCCCGAACAGCAGCTCGTCCGCCAATGGCCGCTTGATGCGGTCCTGTATGAGGCGGGCCATCGGACGGGCGCCCATTTTCGGATCGTAGCCATTCTCGGCCAGCCAAGAGCGCGCAGCCTCGCTGATATCGAGCGTGACCTTCTTCTCTGCGAGCTGGTGGCGCAACTCACGCAGGAACTTGTCTGCGACACGCTCGACCACGGCCGGGGGCAGTGAGTTGAATTGGATTACCGCGTCCAGTCGGTTGCGGAACTCTGGAGCGAATATCCGCCGGATTATCTCCAGGCTGTCGGAGGAGTGATCCTGTGCGGTAAACCCGATCGAGCGCCGACTCTGCTCCTGCGCACCGGCATTGGTCGTCATCACCAATATGACGTTGCGGAAATCGGCCTGACGACCGTTGTTGTCCGTGAGCGCACCATGATCCATGACTTGCAAGAGCAAATTGAACACATCGGCATGCGCTTTTTCGATCTCGTCGAGCAAGACCACAGAGTGCGGGTGCTTGATGACCTCCTCGGTCAGCAACCCGCCTTGGTCGAAGCCGACATAGCCGGGCGGCGCGCCGATCAACCGGGAGACGGTATGCCGCTCCATGTATTCGGACATATCGAAGCGGATCAACCGCACCCCCATGGCCTCGGCAAGCTGGCGCGTCACCTCGGTCTTGCCTACTCCGGTCGGGCCAGCGAACAGGAAACAGCCCACCGGCTTCTCCGTATCACGCAAACCCGCCCGTGACATCTTGATGGTCGTCGCCAGCGTATCGATGGCCGTATCTTGACCAAAGATAACCCGCTTGAGATCCCGCTCGAGGCTCTCCAGCAACCGCATGTCCGAGGTCGAAACACGCCGCGGCGGTATCCGGGCCATCTTGGCGATGATGGTCTCGACGTCGGCGACGTTGACCGTTTTACGCCGCTTCGAGGGTGGCAGCAGCCGCTGCCTGGCGCCGGCCTCGTCAATGACGTCGATCGCCTTGTCCGGCAGCCGCCGATCGGTGATGTACTTCGCGGCGAGCCCCGCCGCAGACTCCAGCGCCGGCTGCGTGTAGCGAACACCGTGGTGTGCCTCGAAGCGCTCTTTGAGACCGCGCAGGATCAGCACCGTCTCCTCGATCGTGGGCTCGGAGATATCGATCTTCTGAAACCGTCTGGCGAGTGCGCGATCCTTTTCGAAGATTCCTCGGTACTCCTGATAGGTCGTCGAGCCGATGCACTTCAGCTCCCCGCTTGCCAGCATCGGCTTGATCAGGTTGGAGGCATCCATCACCCCACCCGAGGCCGAACCCGCGCCGATCACCGTATGGATCTCATCGATGAACAGGATCGCGTTTTTCTCCCGCTTCAGCTGGGAGAGCACGCCCTTGATCCGCTTTTCGAAGTCTCCCCGGTATTTGGTGCCGGCCACGACGGCGCCGAGGTCGAGGCAGTAGATACGCCCATCCTTCAAGACATCCGGAACCTGTCCGTCGACGATCATCTTCGCCAGTCCTTCGGCAATCGCGGTCTTGCCGACGCCGGCTTCACCGACGAACAGGGGATTGTTCTTGCGCCGCCGGCAAAGAACCTGGATCGTACGCTCAATCTCGTTGCGCCGGCCAATCAGCGGATCGATCTCGCCACGTTCGGCCTTGGCATTGAGATCCGTGGCGAAGTTCTCGAGCGGCTTGCGTGAACCGGGCTCCGCGGCCGCCTCCTCGTCGTCTTGAGGCATCCCGCCCGGTTCGGCATCCTCGCCCTCGCCCGGTCCCTTCGAAATACCGTGGGAGATGAAGTTCACCGTGTCCAGCCGGGAAATATTCTGCTTGTGCAGAAAATAAACCGCCTGCGACTCTTGCTCGCTGAAAAGCGCCACGAGCACGTTGGCCCCGGTGACCTCCTTTCTCCCCGAGGACTGCACGTGCAGGATCGCCCGTTGCAGCACCCGCTGGAAGCCCAGCGTCGGCTGCGTCTCCCGCGTGTCGTTGGCGGGCAGCACCGGCGTCGTCTCATCCAGGAAGCTCTCCAGATCCCGGCGCAGCTGGTCCAAATTCGCACCGCAGGCACGCAAGACCTCCAGCGCCGCCGGATTATCCGTCAGCGCCAGCAAGAGATGCTCCACGGTCAAAAACTCGTGATGCTTCTCCCTAGCCTCTTTGAAGGCAAGATTCAGCGTGAACTCAAGTTCTTTACTCAGCATGCGCCTTCACCTGGTTACAACGCGTTCACGAAGCACCCGCTCATTTGGACTGCGGGTACGAAATTGAGTTCCGGCACGCTCATACCGGCTCCATCGTACACATCAGAGGATGGTCGTTTTTGCGTGCGTACTCGTTGACCAGATCCACTTTGGTCTCCGCCACGTCCCGGTTGTACACGCCGCAGACACCCTTTCCGCGCGTATGGACATGGAGCATGATCTGGGTCGCCTTGCCCCGGTCCATATGGAAGAACATCTGCAACACCTCCACGACAAATTCCATCGGAGTGTAATCGTCGTTGAGCAGCACTACGCGGTAAAGCGGTGGGCGCTTGACCTGGGGTTCCGCCTGCTTGACGGAGAGATCGCCTTCGCGCCGCGTGTCCTTTTCTCGACTCATGGTCTTACCGTCAACCTGAACAACCCAGAGTCTTTAATCTGGGGCCTCTCTAATCATTGTAAAAGACCCGGCGGATCCATCCAACGAGTAGCCAGGCGATTTGCAAAATCGCGAGCCGCACCAATCCAACCGCGGCTTGCGCTGACGCGCCGCCTACCGCCTACGGCTCAGGGAAGCCCCTCAGTGCGCCACTTCGAACTGAGACTCCTCCGTGGAGCCGTCCAGGGCCGTAACCGAGGACTCGCCCCCCTGGATCACCTTCGTGACTTCGTCGAAGTAGCCCGCGCCGACTTCCCGTTGGTGCCGGGTGGCGGTATAGCCGTCGGCTTCCGCCGCGAACTCCGCCTGTTGCAGGTCGACATAAGCCGACATCTGGCGTTCCGTATAGTTCTTCGCCAAATTGAACATACCGTAATTCAAGCTATGAAAACCAGCGAGGGTAACGAACTGGAACTTGTAGCCCATCGCGCCCAACTCACGCTGGAATGCGGCGATCGTCGCATCGTCCAGGTTCTTGCGCCAGTTGAAGGACGGTGAGCAATTATATGCCAGCAGCTTCCCCGGATTGTCTTTCTGGATGGCCTCGGCGAACTCCTTGGCGAACTGCAGGTCCGGCTTGTCCGTCTCGCACCAGACGAGGTCCGCGTAGGGCGCATAGCTCTTGCCGCGGGCGATCGCTTGTGCCGGCCCAGCCGCGGTAAGGAAAAAGCCCTCTTGCGTGCGCTCACCGGTCAAGAACGCTTTGTCGCGCTCGTCGGCATCGGTCGTAAGCAGGCTCGCTCCCAGCGCGTCCGTGCGTGCGACCAGCACCGTCGGCACCCCCATGACATCCGCCATCAGCCTCGCCGCTATCAGCTTCTGAACGGCCTCTTGAGTGGGCACCAAAACCTTGCCTCCCATGTGCCCGCATTTTTTGGCCGCGGCGAGCTGATCCTCGAAATGCACGCCCCCGGCGCCGGCTTCGATCATGCCGCGCATCAGCTCGAAGGCATTGAGCACGCCGCCGAAGCCAGCCTCGGCGTCCGCCACGATCGGAGCCATCCAGTCTGTGCCGCTCTCGCCCTCACAATGATGAATCTGATCGGCACGCAACAGCGCGTTGTTGATCTGTCGGACCACGGTCGGCACCGAATTCGCCGGGTACAGCGACTGATCCGGATACATGGTGTGACCCAAATTGGCGTCCGCGGCAACCTGCCAGCCCGATAGATAAATGGCCTTCAGACCCGCCTTGACCTGCTGCACCGCCTGATTGCCGGTCAACGCACCCAATGCGCTGACGAAAGGCTCCTCGTGAATGAGCCGCCACAACTTCTCGGCGCCGCGGCGCGCCAACGTGTACTCGATCGCCACCGTTCCCCGCAGCCGCACCACATCGTCCGCGCCGTAGCCGCGTCGCGTGTTGCGCCACCGGGGATTCTCCGCCCATTCCCGCTTGAGTTGCTCAATAGCTGCATCGTCGTTACGCATCTCGTCTCCCCCTTGCAGAGCCCGGTACTGCCCGCTCAGTCAAGCCGGCCGTCCCTAACCAAAGCATCACGCGCGTCGCTTCCCTCCAGCCGCCGGGCAGTTCGCCCATCGCGTCGGCCGCCACGTCCTGCTCGCCACTTTCGGCGCAGACACCTTGGACTCCTCCCGCGGGGTGGTGCGGTAGAGATCCACGCTGACCACGTCAACCTCGAGTGGCCGGCACGCCCGCCCCGTCACCCTCCGGGCCTCGCTCGAGGCCAATGGCTACGGGTATCGGGCATAAACCGCCCTCTGAGTCACTATACGCTCGTCAATCTGGGCAGCGGATAGCGCGTGTTTAACCAGTCTAGTGCGGCATTGCATCATTTGACAACCCAATTTCATGGATATTCAATATTTAAATACTTAATAATCATGAGGCGAACGACGCGTGACCAGCAATGCCGTCAAGAGTCACTATAAGCACAACCGCATCAAGCAGCTGCGCGCTTTCTGCTGCGCTGTGCAGTACAGCAGCGTGTCCAAGGCCGCCGAGCAGCTTCGCCTCAGTCAGCCCTCCGTTTCGCTCCAGATTCAGGCGCTCGAGCGCGAACTGGGAATCACGCTGTTCGAGCGTCGAGGACCGCGTATCCGCCTCACGCCGGACGGCGCAACACTTTACGAGCTGGCGCAGCCGCTGGTCGAGGGAATCGACGCCCTTCCCGAGCGCTTCGCCGCTCACAGCGAGCGCCTGCAGTCGGGACGCCTGGACATCGCTGCCGGCGAGTCCACGGCCCTATATCTATTGCCGGAGCTGATCGGTCAGTTCATCGCGCGCCATCCCGCAGTCCACGTAAAGCTGCACAACCTGGCGGGCAAACCGATGTGCGATGCCATCCGGCAGGACGAAGTGGATTTCGCCATCGGGTCTATGCTCGATCTTCCGGACGATATCCGTTATCGGGCCATTTATTGCTACAGTCTTTCCCTGATCACCCCGCTCGATCATCCCTTGGCCGAGAAGAGCACCATTACGCTGCAGGATCTCGCCTGCGGCGAGCTCATCGTGCCTCCGCGCGAGGTCACCACGTGTCGCTTGATCAATCTGGTCTTTCAGAAGCTCAGTATTCCTTATAAAGAGCGCCTTGAGGTCGGCTGTTGGGTGATCATCAAACGCTACGTCGAGCTCGGCTTCGGTTTCGCCATTGGCAGCAATCTCTGCCTGTCCGGCTCGGAGAGGGTCGCCGTTCGGCCGCTACCGGAGATCTTCCCCAAACGGACCTACGGCGTGATGGTGCGTCATGGCAAATTCCTCTCGCTGCAGGCCAAACGGTTT
>NZ_JBXWZQ010000065.1:0-52169 GCF_059432795.1 Nitrococcus sp.
TTCTCGAATGACTCACTGATCCTCAAGCAGCTCACCCTACTGTGTCTGTCCTCTCTGCAAGAAGGTCTGCTGCGCTCATCCGATCATCCGATTGCCAATCTACTCATCTACCACACGGTCGAGGCCGCCCATCCATGACCGGTCCTCGAGGAAGCCAAGCGCCTTGAGGATCTTGTGCCCGGAGCCGGCCACCTCGTTCACATGCCGGCGCACATCTACATTCGGCTCGGCCATTACCACGAGGCAACGGCGGCGAATCTGCGCGCCATCAAGGCGGATCGACGCTATCTCGATGAGGTGAGCCGCTCGGGCGTGTACCGGCTCGGCTACGTGCCGCACAACTATCATTTCGGGTGGGCCACGGCCACGCTCGAAGGGTGAAGCAAGCTTGCGATCCGGCTCGCGCACGAGATGGCGGAGATGGTCGACGAGCAGGCAATGCGCAAGCGCCCCCTGACGACCCTGCAGCACTACTGGATCACCCCGCTGTACGCTTTGGTTCGTTTCGGCCATTGGCGTGAGATCCTGGCCTGGCCGGAGCCGGCGGAGGATCTGGTCTACCCCCGCGGCGTGTGGCATTACGCGCGCGGCATGGCCTTTACCCGCTAGGGCGACAGGGAGGCCGCGCACCGGGAGCTGAACAGGCTCAAGGCGCTGCGCGACGATCCTGGCCTGCAGTGGGTGACGGTGTGGGACATCAACAAGAGCCAACACATCCTCGACATCGCCTTCCATGCGCTCGCCGGCGAACTTGCCGCGGCCGAGGGAGACTTCGAGCAGGCGATCGAGTCGCTGCAGCAGGCCGTAAAGCAGGAGGATGCGCTGCGCTACGACGAACCGCCGACCTGGCACTTCCCCACCCGGCAGTCGCTGGGGGCGGTACTGCTGGAGGCCGGGCAGCCGGAACGTGCCGAAAGCGTCTATCGGGCCGATCTCAGCCGGTTCCCGGAAAACGGCTGGTCGCTCTTCGGCCTGCTCCAAGCCCTGCGTGAGCAAGGTAAGACGAATGCGGCCCGAGCGGTCCAACGCCGCTTCCGCGAAGCCTGGCGGCACGCGGATGTCGTGTTGACGGCGTCGCGGTTTTGAGCTCCGGCGGTCGATAAAGCGCGCGCAGCCATGACAACAAACTTCCTCCCTTGCGTGGCGAGGCCGGAGCACGAACGGCGCGGATTGCCGACCGACCTCCAGGGCGTGCTGACGGCGCTGGTCAATGGCCGCGATGCCGCCGGTATGGCTCTGCTTGAAACGCGAGCCTGCGCCGCCTATGCCCGCTTGGCCGAAACGGCGCGTTATCACAGCGCAAAACCAACGGTAGGCCCGGCGTCGCGCCGGGTATGGCAGTCCTTTCAGCTGAGCACCGCCCTGCCGCCGGAGTTGCACGCGCTTGCCGTCCGGATCGGCGGGCTCGTCAACGACGGTCTTCGCCTGCTGCATCCGCCGCCCTGTCCGCCATTCGCCTTCAATGAGCACACCCTTCAGCGCTACGCGACGGGCGCCTACGGCATTACGCCGCATCGCGACCACCGGCGCTATCGCTATCTGGCAGCTGTTGTCGTTCTCGCGGGCCGAGGGCGTTTCGTGCTCTGCGCCGATCGCGCCGGGCGCGACGCTTACGAGTTACCGGCGCCGGCCGGAACGTTGGTGCTGATGCGCGCCCCCGCGTTTGCGGACGCCGCCCGCCGTCCCTTTCACGCGGTGCTCGATATCGCCGCGCCGCGCCTCACGCTCGGATTGCGCTACGACAGCACGCGCCACGCTGAGACGTAACGGTAAGTGGGCGGGAGGCCGAAAGCCTCCCGCCGGGCCAAACGTGGAAAAGCTGCAACGGTGACCTGGTGCAGACAGCGAAGGGCAGGATTGCGAACTACCGCGGCAGACCCGACCCACCGGCGAGCTGCGAGAACGATCGCCGCGCGCGCCTCGCCACGATCGAACAGGATCGGATCCCGGGGTCGGCGATCCGATCCTGTCGGTGCCCTGGTTCAGGCGGCCGCCGGCTCGGCTTTCCTCCAATTCAGCGTCACCGGCACGGGTTGGCAGACCGTATTGCATACGGGCGAGTGATCCTTGGCGAACGCCAGCAAATCCTCGAGTTCCTGCTCACTGCAGTCGGCCTCGATCCGCATGTCGATCTGGATGTGCTTGTAACCAATCGGCGCCGCGTCATCCAGCGCGAGCAACCCCTGAAGGTCCATGGTGCCCGTCAGCTCGGTGGACAACGCCTTGACCCGTATGCCGCGGGCGGTGGCGTGCAGCACCGTCGTCGTCGTAACACAGCCGGCCAGCGCGTGCAGCAGAAACTCCACCGGATTGCCGCCCTCGTTGTTGCCCAGCAGCACAGGCGGCTCGCCGTTGGTGAAGACGAATGGCTCCTCCCGAGAGTCGTCCTCGCGTCCGGCCCCGTAGAAGGACTGAATGGTGGAACGATTCTCGCCTCCGCTGATCCATTGATTGCGCGCGCGGAACTCGAATTGCGCGAGCGAGGGGTCTTGGCGAAGCGCCTCGACGGTCTGGCTCATTTGCTCGAGGTTAAGGCCATTGCGGGTATCGTTGGATGAAGTGCTCATGGTCATGATCTCCTTCGCTGCCAGTCTCGTGTATCCATCTCATGGGCGACTGCCCGATTCGGGGGCCGGAATCGCTTGGCGTCCCGCGCTCTGAGCGCGCCCCGTGAGAGATACGATAGGCCTTGACACTACCCGCAATAAGATGGATTTTTGACGAAAACAGGCTTTTTGTGCCATTACATGGCAAATTCTTATGAGTCAAGCTCGAGCAAAGCCGATCGATGTGCTGATCGTCGCGGTACCCGAGACCGCGGGCTCGGCCTTGTACGGCATGGTCGATGTGCTAATGGCCGCCGGCACGCTATGGCACCAACTGGTGCGCCTCCCCTCCGAGCAGCCGCTGTTTGCGGTGCGCATCCTCTCACCGCAGCGCCAACCTTTTAATTGCGGCAACGGGATTCCGGTTAGGCCCGATTTCGCCGTGGTGGACGATCCAAGTGCGCCGATTGTGATTCTGCCGGAGCTTTGGCTCGGCCCGGACGAAGGGATTCACGGGCGCTATCCAGAACTGATGGACTGGATTCCACGGCAGTACCGCAAAGGCGCCGCCATTTACTCCGCGTGCTCCGGCGCGATCATGCTGGCGGAAACGGGTTTGCTTGACGGCTGCGAGGCCACCTCGCACTGGGGCTACCAGGAGCTGTTCCGTCAACACTACCCCAGGGTGCGTTTCCGACCCGAGCCCAACCTGGTGTTTGCCGACCCGGCGGGCCGGATCGTGACAGCGGGCGGCACCACGTCGTGGCACGATCTCGCGCTGCACATCATTGCGCGCTATGGCAGTCCCGGCGAAGCCATGCGCATCGCCAAAGTGTATCTGCTCAAATGGCATGCCGAGGGTGAGTTGCCCTATGCCCCGCTGGTGCGTCACGCGCCGCACGCTGACGCGGTGGTCAATGCCTGCGAGCAGTGGCTTGCCGAGCACTACTGGGAAGGAGACGCCTTGCAGCGCACGGTGCAACGCTCCGGCCTTCCCGAGCGGACCTTGAAGCGGCGGTTCAAAGCGGCAACCGGCACCACGCTGATCGACTATGTGCAGAACCTGCGCATCGACGAGGCAAAGCGGCTTCTGGAGAGCACCCACGCCCCGGTCGATGAAATCAGCGCTCGCGTCGGCTATGAAGACACCTCCTTTTTTCGCCGCCTGTTCAAACGCCGGACGGGATTGAGTCCGCGCCAGTACCGGCGCCTGTTCCAGCCGATCACGCTAGCACTGGACCCTGAAACGCGTTCACGTGCTAAGAAATTATGAACGCGAGACAAAATGGTTTTGCGCCGGATGCCGCAACGGCCGGGCTCTTGCTGCGCCCGATGAGCGCTGCCGGCAAGGCGCTCCCGCGGCCGTTGGTTCCCGCGCGGGGCGGTGCCTAGGCGACCAGTGCATGTCCGAGCATTCCCACCATGAAACCGGAGACAGCTCCGAGTGGCGGCGCCCAGTGCTGCTCGAGGTAAGCCTGAGGGGCGAGATCCTCAAAGGTGAGGTAAAGTATGCCGCCCGCTGCGAAAAGCATGACGGCGCCGAGCACATCGGGCGCCGAGCGCAGATAGACCAGGCCGAACCACGCTGCAGCGGGGCCAAGGGGCACAAGAGCGCAAAAGGCCACAAGCACGGTGGTGGCGCGAATTTTCGTCGTTAGCCGAAGCTCGCGGTAGGCGTTGAAGCCTTCCGGGTAGTTTTGCAGCGCGATAAGAATGGCCAGCAGCAGACCAACCGCGGGCTCGGTCGCGAGCGTCGCACCCATGGCCATCGCTTCCGGTACGAAGTCGAGCAGCATAGCCATGAGCTGTGCGCTGCTGCCGCCCCCTCTCTCGATCAGCCGATCGAACATGAAGAATGCGAGCCCCCGCCGCCAAAGGCCGCCAGAGCTTTCCACGTCGGCAGGTGGCGCATGCCCTCGGGCACGAGCACGAGCGCGACGGCTGCCAGCAAAGCCCCGCCTCCGAAAGCGATGACGGAATGGCGAAATTCCGTCTCGAGCCACTCGGGCTGGATGTGCTCGAAACGAGCCGTCATACCGCCGAGCGGGATTGCCGCGCCGGCGAGGGAAGCGTATAGGACGGCCAATGCCATTTCGCTCAACACGACGCCACCATTCTCTCCGCCTGGGCGTGATGGGCGAACCCCAAGGGCTGGGCAATTTTCGGCACAACAGCGGGAGCGACCACTTTCTTAGCACCCCCCTTGGATGGGTCTCCCCCATTACCCAAAGATGGATCCGTGCCGCCAGCACAAGCTCCTGACGAAGTTGTCCACAAAATAGGTATAGAGTTCCACAAACCGTGAGTTTAATGCTCGGGATGGGACTTGTTTAATGATGCCCGCGGCGTGCGCTCGATCAATCGCACGGTCTTCCACCAGGGTTTTGAGTACTAATAGGCCCACTCCCGGCGCGTGCCCTGGCTGGACAGATACGCAAACCGATCCATGATCGAAAGAGCCTTGACGGGAGCAACGCGAGCGGTGTCGATTGCTGAATGGCCGAACCCACACCCTTACTGCCACTCGTGGCCGGTCGATCGAGGCTGTGGGATGCCACCATCAGGCGGAGAGGTTTTATTCTGTTGAGGCTCTACTAATCCGGGGCGTCCTATGAACGATCAATCGACTGCTTATCGCTCGCCGGCCTATACCCAAGACACCGAGGCAGTCCTAAGGCGGTTCGGTGTAGACCCTTCGTATGGACTGACCAACCAGCAAGCGGCCGAACGGCTCCGGGAAATCGGGCTGAACCGGCTGCGCGCGAAGCGGCAGAAACCAGCGTGGCGCATCTTACTCGATCAGTTCACCAGTCCGGTGGTCGTACTGCTTCTGCTCGCAGTGCTCACCGCGGCGCTTTTCGCGCAGTTCGTTGAGGCCATCGCAATCGCTGCGGCGTTGTTTATCAATGCTGCAATCGGCTTCATTACAGAGTGGCGTGCACGCCAGTCGATGGAGTCGCTGCGGCGTATGGGCCAGATGAAGGCAACGGTACGGCGCAACGGCAAGGCCCGCGAGATCACCTCGGAGGAAGTCGTTCCGGGCGACATCGTGTTGCTGCAGGAAGGCGGGATGGTGCCTGCCGATCTGCGGCTTATCGATACGGAGAATCTGCAGTGCAATGAGGCGGCGCTGACCGGCGAGTCCGTGCCGGTTACGAAGGATACCGACAAGCTGGAGGACAGCGAGACCCCATTGGCGGAGCGCAGAAACATGGTGTTCAGTGGCACCGCCGTGACGCGGGGCCGAGCCGATGGTGTCGCAGTGGCGACCGGAATGCAGACCGAAATTGGGCGCATCTCAGAGTTGGTGGAGGAGGCTCAGGAGGGCGAGGCGCCTCTGGAACGCCGCCTTGAGCGGCTAAGCAAGCGCCTGATCTATCTTGTCGTAGCGGTCGGATTCGCCGTTGCCGCTTCGGGCATCGCTGCAGGCCAGGAACTGTTCCTGATGATCGAAACGGCGATTGTGCTCGCCATCGCCGCGGTTCCGGAAGGGCTGCCAATCGTCACCACGGTCGCTCTCGCCCGCGGCATGTGGCGCATGGCCCAGCGCAACGCGCTGGTCAAGCATCTCTCGGCCGTGGAGACCCTGGGTGCCACTACGGTGATCTTCTCGGACAAGACCGGCACTTTGACGGAAAACCGTATGGTCCTGCGCCGGATCGCACTTCCGGCCGGAGACATGGAACTCGTGCGCGAGCATGGTCGGACCGAATTCCGCAGCGAAGGCGAGTCGGTGGCCCCGAAGGCCCGCGATGACCTGTTCGTCGCGTTGCGGGTGGGCGTGCTGTGCTCGAATGCAGCCCAGGACGCTGCCGGAATCAAGGGTGATCCCACGGAGGTGGCGTTGCTCGAAGGCGGGCTGGCCGCCGGGCTGGATCGCACCGCGCTTTTGGAGGAGCTTCCTGAACAAGGGGAAGAAAGTTTCGATACCGCAACGAAGAAGATGGCCACATATCATGCCAGCGGCGGGCAGACACTGGTGCTTGTGAAGGGCGCGCCCGAGGCGGTTCTCGATGCGTGCACTCGGGTGCGCACAGAAACAGGCGATTCGATTGAGCTGAACGACCAAGCCCGTGATCGGTGGCGAGAGCGCAACCGGGTCCTGGCGGCCGACGGCCTGCGCGTGCTGGCGGTGGCGGAGAAAAAGGTGTCGGGCGTCGATGAGCCCGCGTATCAAGGCCTAATTCTGCTGGGCTTGATGGGTCTTTATGACCCGCCCCGCGAGGCGGTCAAGGACGCCATTGCCAGTTGCCGCAAGGCCGGCATTCGCGTGGTCATGGTCACCGGTGATCAAGCGGCGACCGCAGGCAATGTCGCCCACGCTGTCGGCATCGCCGATTCGCAGGCACCGCGGGTACTGGCAGGTCGGGACCTGCAGCACGCAACGCCTACGGACGAGAACATCCGAGAGGTGACCGTGTTCGCCCGCGTGGCGCCGGAGCAGAAGCTGCACTTGGTGGAGGCATTTCAGAAACGCGGCGACATAGTGGCGATGACCGGCGATGGCGTCAACGACGGGCCGGCGCTGAAAAAGGCCGACATCGGCATCGCCATGGGCAGGCGCGGCACTGATGTGGCCCGGGAGACCAGCGACATCGTACTGACGGACGATGCCTTTGAGAGCATCGTCGTCGCCGTGGAGCAGGGCCGCATCATTTTCACCAATATTCGCAAGTTCGTGATCTATCTGTTGTCCGGCAACCTGGGCCAAATCCTCGGTGTCTCGGCTGCGGCAATTGGCCAGGCGCCGTTGCCGTTGCTACCGTTGCAGATCTTGTTCCTCAACCTGCTCCTGGATGTATTCCCGGCCCTGGCGCTCGGTGCGGGAAGAGGTAGCGGTACCGTTATGCACCATCCACCCCGGGATCCCAAAGAGCCGATTCTAACCCGCGGCCACTGGTGGGCGATCACCGGCTTCGGAGTGCTGATGGCCGTGGCGTTGTTGCTGGCATTTGCCTACGCGCTGCTGGTATTGAAGTTGGATACCACCCGTGCGGTGACGATGGCGTTTTTAGCCTATGGTTTCGCGCGCCTCTGGCACAGCTTCAACATGCGCTCGGTGGATACCGGACTGATCCGCAACGACATCAGCTGCAATCCTCACGTGTGGGGAGCCATTGCGCTGTGCGCCATACTGCTGATAGGTGCCGTGTACGAGCCGTTTGTCGCCTCCATTCTCAAGCTCGAGCCCCTCACCGCCGCACAGTGGGCGGTTGTTCTCGGCGCCAGCCTGATTCCCCTAGTGCTCGGACAGGCCGCGCTCGGCGTCATCAAGGCCGTTTCCTCATCCCGCAGTGCTTGCCGCTGACATCGCGGCGCGCACATCGCGCGACAGGAGGATGGCTTGTGAGGGCGCGGGCCTTGCTCGGCTGCATCGAACGCCAGCGACCCAGCGTAGGGACGAACAATGAACGATACACCCTCACTACGCGAGCGGCTCTACGAAATCATCTTCGAGGCCGAGACTCCGGCCGGCAAAGCCTTCGACGTTGCCCTGCTGCTGGCGATCGTACTGAGCATCGGCGCCGTTTTGCTCGACAGCGTACCGCAGATCAACGCGCGTCATGCGCATATCCTGCATACGGCCGAATGGACCTTCACGCTGTTGTTCACCCTCGAGTATGCGCTCCGCCTCTACTCGGTACGTAACCCGCGCGCCTATGCGGTGAGCTTCTACGGCATCGTGGATTTGCTCGCGATACTTCCAACTTATCTGAGCTTGGTCCTGGCGGGCGGACAATCACTGATCGTGATTCGGGCGCTGCGGCTGTTGCGGGCGTTCCGCATTCTCAAGCTGGTGCAGTTCGTGGGCGAGGCCGCGCAGCTCAAACGCGCGCTAATGGCGAGCAGCCGGAAAATTCTGGTCTTCCTGGGCACGGTGCTGACGCTGGTGCTCATCATCGGGGCCATGATGTATTTGATCGAAGGCGGTGCGCACGGATTTCACAGCATCCCGCAGGCGGTCTACTGGGCAATCGTCACGCTGACGACCGTTGGCTATGGCGACGTGGTGCCACACACCTCTGTCGGCAAGTTGCTCGCTTCCCTGGTGATGGTGCTAGGCTACGGAATCATCGCCGTGCCGACCGGAATCGTTACGGTGGAGCTCGCCAATGCGACCCGCATCTCGGTCAACACGCGTGCCTGTCCCAGTTGCGGGCGCAGCGGCCACGACCTCGATGCGAATTTCTGTAAATATTGCGGTGGGGAGCTTTAGGCCGAGTCGGTTCCTGCCGTCCGTGATTGACCGGGAAGCAGACGGCTCGCTTAGTCACCTTCCACCGGAATCTCCTCGCCGGGTCGGGCCACGGCCGTGATGGCGTTGTCCGGATGCCCCTCGATCAAACGATCGGAATAGGTGAGATAAACGAGCGCATTGCGCTTGACATCGACCATGCGGACCACCCGCACATGCTTGAAAATCACCGAGGCGCCCTTTCTGAACACTTCCTCGCGCAGCGGTAAAGGCTTGCTGAAATGGATTTCCCCCACCTGACGACAGGCCACGGAGAAGCGTGCGGGATCTTCGGCAAGGCCAACGGCGCCTTTCAAGCCGCCGGTCTTCGCGCGGGAGAGATAGCAGACCACGCCGGCCACGTCGGGGTCGTCGAAGGCCTCGACCACGATCTTATGATCCGGACCGAGGAGCTTGAAGGCCGTATCGACATGGCCGATTTCCTCGGCCCCAAGCCAGACCGGCAGAAAAAGCAGGCTGAAAGCGAGCAGTCGTTTCACGATCACGAACCCGATAGGCGAGAGTTGGCTTTTGGCGTGAGAGTTTAACGGAATGCGAGGCGTTATCCGAATCCGGCATTTTTCGCAGCCTCGGCTCGGCCGCCGGCGGTGGCAGAAATGCTCGGCACGGAGCGCGCTCAGGGGCGCTGCTCGATCTCGCGCTCGCGCTGGCGCCCGACGACGGCTGCCAGATCATCCAGCATCTCGGCGAGCAGCCCGACCAAGTCGTCCACGGTAACAATCCCGACCAGAGCGCCATCGTCGTCAATCACCGGAACCCGGCGCACGCGACGCCCGCGCATCATCTCCAGCGCGTCGAAGAGGCTGTCCTCCTCGCGCACGAGGAACGGGGAGTCGACCACGATGTCGCGCACCGTCAATTCCTCCGGCTCCAGGCCCGGCGCCAAGACCTCGACGACCAGATCGCGGTCGGTAACGATACCGACCGGCACCCGCCGGCCGTTGCGCGTTTCGATCAGCACGAGGTCGCCCACGTGGTGCTTGCGCATGAGCCGGGCGGCGGACTTGATCGACTCGTCGGCCGCGATAACGATCACGTTGCGATTGCAGTACTCACCCACCGTCATGACGTTCACCTTTCGGTTGTAGCAGCCCCCGCGGGTAACCGCGCTCTTACGGATCGACCCCGTCGTGTACACGAATGTGCCTGCCGCTCCTGACTTGCAGCGATGCGAAGTGGCGAGGAATCAACCCTTGATGCACACCATCGGCTCGAGTTTGGCCACCGTGCGTGTCAGGCCCGCCCGGGAGGCGGTGTCGACCACGGCGCTGACGTCCTTGTAGGCGAGCGGCGCCTCCTCGGCCAGCGTGCGCATCGACGGGCTGCGCACGAGGATTCCCCGGGCCGCCAACTCCTCGCGCAGTTCCCGGCCGTGCCACCGACGCACGGCCTGGCGGCGGCTCATGGCCCGGCCGGCGCCATGACAGGCGGAAGCGAAGCTCAGCGCCGCGCTCTCCTTGGTGCCCACCGCAACGTAAGACACCGTCCCCATCGTCCCGCCGATCAACACCGGCTGCCCGATCGGACGGAGCATCGCCGGCAAAGCGGGATCGCCCGGACCCAATGCCCGCGTGGCACCCTTGCGGTGCACATAAAGCGGCGTCCGCTTGCCTTCCAGCTCGTGTTCCTCCTCTTTACAGGTATTGTGCGAGACATCATAGAGTATAGTGAGCTCCGCCTTGGGAAGGACCTCGGCAAACACTTGGCGCGTGAGATGCGTGATGATCTGGCGATTGGTAAGGGGGCAGTTGATCCCGGCCCGCATGGCGCCGAGATAGGATTGGCCGAGCGGTGAGGCGAACGGCGCGCAGGCGAGCTCGCGGTCCGGCAGCTTGATGCCGTGCTCGCCTACGGCCGCCAGCATCCTTTCCATAAAGTCGCTACCGATTTGGTGGCCGAGCGCGCGTGAGCCGCAATGAATGCTCACAACGATGTCGCCCAGGCTGAGCCCGAACGCCGAGCCGATCGCCGGATCGTAGACTTCGGCGACGTACTGCACCTCCAGGTAATGATTGCCGGAGCCAAGCGTGCCCATCTGATCCCGCTGGCGGTCTTTGGCCTGGTCCGAGACCTCCGCCGGTCGCGCGCCCGGCATGCACCCGTACTCCTCGATCCGCTGCAGATCCGCGGGCGCGCCGTACCCGCAGGAAACCGCCCATTCGGCACCACCGGCAAGCATGGCGTCCAACTCGACACGGTCCAGGCGCATCGTTCCTGGCCGTCCCATGCCGCACGGGATCTCTGCAAAGAGCGCCTCGGCCAACCGCTCTTGAGCGGCTCGAGCTCCGCCTTGCGCACGTTGGTGTGCAGACAGCGCACGCCGCAGGAGATGTCGAAACCGACCCTCCGGCCGAGATCACGCCGCCATGGGCCGGATCGAAAGCCGCCACGCCGCCGATCGGAAAGCCATAGCCACCGTGCGCGTCGGGCATCGCATAGCATGCCTTTACAATGCCCGGTAGCATCGCCACATTGGTGGCCTGCGCGTAGACTGTCTCGTCCATGGCGCGCAGCAGTGCCTCGTCGGCATAAATGATCGCCGGTACGTGCATGCCGCCCCGAGGCGCGATCTCCCAGGTGAGCTCGTCACACCGGATGAATAGCGACGGGTCCATGTTCCCAGCCCCTCTCAAGCCGCTGATATGTCTGCGCACGCGCGGCACGACGCGCAGCGCTTGCTTATCCGCGCGCGACTGCGTTGCTTTCGCGGCGGCGGGTCGGATCCCGCTGGCGTCCGCCTGCGCGCCACCGGGTAGACTTATACTGACCGGCCTCAGCAGAGGAGACGCACGGTATGACCAGGATCATCGGTATCGCCGGCAGCTTGCGCAAGGGCTCCTACAACGCCGCGCTGCTGCACGCCGCCACGGACTTGCTGCCGTCCGGGGCGACGCTTGAAATCGCCTCCATCCGAGGCTTCCCGCCCTACGACGGCGACTTGGAGGCCGAGGGGCTTCCGGAGCCTGTCTCCGAGCTCAAGTCGCGCCTCATCGCCTCCGACGGCTTGCTGCTCGCCTCGCCGGAGTACAACAACTCCGTCCCGGGCGTGCTCAAAAACGCCATCGACTGGCTGTCACGGCCTCCGGAGGACATTCCGGCCGTCTTCGGGGACCGCCCCGTGGCGCTCATGGGCGCCACGCCGGGCGGCCTCGGCACCGCCTTGGCCCAAAGCGCTTGGCTGCCCGTGCTGAGGACGCTGCGCATGCGCCCCTGGTTCGGCGGCCGCCTGCAGCTCCCGCGCGCTGGCGATGCGTTCGATGACGCGGGCACGATCACGAACGATCAGGTACGCGAACAGCTGCGAGCGTTCGTTCATGGCTTCGTCACCTTCGTGCAAGGCGGGCAAACCCGGTCGGGATGACGGCATGGCGAAGCGTCGAGGCGAGACGGTGCGCGGCAGCGCTCCGCGGTTCAATCAGCCACTCGCGCCGCGGCGGCCACGTTCGGCACTGCCCGCGCCCAGTGCGCGCTCACCTGTCTTTGTCGACCGGCGCATAGCACAGCCGGCCCTCGAGGATTCGCGCGGGCGCCGTGTACGGATGTGTAACCGCTTTATGCGCTCCAAGTATATGCACCACTTCCATGCCGCGAACGCGCAGTGCATCGGCAATGAGTGCCCGGTGGCAACGCCACCATACCGCCTCGGCACACATCAGCGTGGTGCGCTCGATCCGCGAGCGCTCGATCAGCTCGCGCAATCCGCCGGCGAACGCCTCGCTGCCCATGTAATCCGCGTAGCCGCGAAAGGACGCGTTGCGCCAGGCGGTATTCGGCGAATCCGGCACGGGGCGGCGACGCCCACCGAGCGCCGCTAGCCAGTAATAGGCAACGCCGTGCTCCGCAAGCGCGGCACAAAGGCGCTCTCTGCCGTACTGTGGCTGTCTCCGGGAACCGGGGAAGCGGCGCACGTCGACAAGGGCGTCGAGCCGGTATGCGCGCAGCAGCTCGAGAAACGTATCCAATGGGTGGTTCGAATGACCAATGGTCCAAACGCGCACGTTGGATCCCCTTCTGCGCTACGCTGTGTCCCGCTAATCTAGCGCAGGCGCTACGCTGGGGTGGCTTTCAGCCGATAAGGCCTAGTGTTGTGAAAAGCGCGGCACCTGACGAACCCCGCCCCCGGCACGACGAGACCAACAAGGACTGCCCGCGGTGAGTTACCCGACTTCAAGAATCATCTCGCCGGCCCTCGTGGCCGGCCTTCTGGCCTTGGCCAGCGGGTGCATGACCTCGAACGCGCGGGTCGAACCCTACCGTATCCCTCAGAGCGGCATCGAGGAGCTCGAAGCCGACTACGGCGACCCTTGCGCGACACCCTGCGCGGCCGGGACAAGCGAAGATACCGAAGAGGTGCGTTTCACGCTCACGTCCGAGCAAACCGTTGAGGCGGCCTACGCGCGGCTAAAGCGGGAGTTCGGATCGCCCGGCGATACTAAGCGCGCGTCGAGCGAAGAGCCCGCCGCCCACGAGCCCGGGGACGAGGCCGGCGCGCCTCACGGGACGGCTGACGGTGAATATCGCATGCAGGCGCAGCGGACCATCGGCGGCCACGCCGGCGTGCTACGGATCGATATCGAGCCCAAGAAGCACGGCGGCAGCCGCCTTGCCGTGGCTTATAAGGCCGGTGGTGCCGGACGCTTTCCTGCCGGCGAAGGCTTCCGCCGGCTCTTGGCGGCCAAAATCCGGGAGGCGTTGCGCTGAGCGCCGTGCCGCCCCATTCCTCGCCCACGCGCCTCCCCTGGGGAGCCAAGCGCCGGTTTCCCGCCCAGGCGGGGCCCCATTCGCGACTGCGCCGAAGGCCGATCAAGACGGATCATCAATCGCTCGCCGCGAGGGGAAGCCCATGATTGCCCGGGAAATATTGATATACCCACGTTTCCGTGAGGGCCTGCTCACCCAGGCGCAGGTGGCAGGAGAGATCGACGGGCTCCGTGCCGTCGGCCAGCAGATCGAACGCGGCGCGCCATCGCCCGGTATCGACCACCTTGAGGGCGTAAGGGTTTTCTATGGCACCGCGGGAGGCCCGAACGATCACCGCAACATCGTAGCGTGCCTCGAGCTCGTCGAGAGAGCCGCCGGTGAAGTCGATGACGAACTTGCGCCCGTTCACCGGACGTTGCGCATGCTGACCGGGAATGCCGGAACGGCCGATGCGCGTGGCCACCACCCGCCCGGCCGAGGGTAGATACGGCTCCGTGGCGACCCAATACAACCGGTAATCCAGGTTCCAGCGCGTGTCCTTGCGCGCGGGTTGCTTCGGCACCCAAAAGGCGGCCACGTTGTCGTGAATCTCGTCGTCGGTCGGCATCTCCAGCAGATGCACCGCGCCATCGCCCCACTCGCCTTTGGGTTCCACCCAGACGCTGGGGCGACGGTCGTAGAATACCCCATCGTCCTGGAAATGATCGAAGTCGCGGTCGCGCTGCAGCAGCCCGAATCCCTTGGGATTATGGTCCAGGAACGTGTTGGTCTGAATATGCGGCGGCGCGTTCAGCGGCCGCCAAATACGCTCGCCCTGCCCCGTCCATAGCGCGAGCCCATCGCTGTCATGGATTTCGGGCCGCCAGTCCGTGCCCCGGCGGTGGTTGGTTTCGCTGTACCAGTACATGCTGGTCAGCGGGGCGATTCCGAGCTGCGCAATATCCTCGCGCTGAAAGAGCTCCGCATGGATATCCATCGTCACCGCCGCTTCCTTGTGGCAGTCGATTCGGTAGGCGCCGGTAAGGCTCTGCCCTTCGAGCAGCGCGTACACCGTGATGCTGTTGTCGCTTTGCTGTGTCTGCTCGAGCCAAATCGCGATGAAGCGCGGAAACTCCTCCTGGCGTTCGGGCACGCCGGTATCGACTGCGATACCCCGCGCCGAGAGCCCGTATTGGCTGTTCTCCCCGGCGCTGCGGAAATAGCTCGCTCCCATGAAAGCGAGCCAATCGCCCGAGGCCTCGCCGGGATTGAGAACCCGGAACCCCGCAAAGCCCAGATCCGTGGGCACCTCGCCGGCCAAATCCGTCGCGCTGTAGTCGAAGAGGCTCGGAGCGTAATGCACCCGACGCGCGCGGCCGTCCTCGACGAGGTGGATCGCAACCGGCTGTTTGGCGTACCGCCCGAGATGAAAGAGCTCCACCGGCATGGCAGCGGGATCATTCGCCCAGAGTGCTTGCTCGCGTCGAAAGCGAATCTTCTGGTAGGTGTCGTAGTCGATGGACTCGAGAAATTTCGGGTGGCTTGCGGGCGCCGGTCGAAACGCCCGACTGGCAAGCCCGCGGGCCCGCTCGCGGAGTTGCTCGAAACTGAATGGTACCGGGCCGGCGAGCGGCGGGCCGGAAGCGGCCAGCGCCCACCTGATTTCCAGCGGTGAAACGACCGCCAGTCCCGCGATCGCGGATAACAATTCACGACGCGTCAGCTTTATTTTCATTTGCGACACCCTGGAGCACAAACGACGGCACTCCGTACGCCCGTCGAGCGATTTCAACAACCACAGGGGGCATTTCAACGGAACACGTGCACTGCGGCAAAGTATGCCGTGCCGAGCGGCGGACTGCGGCTTGCTTCGGCAGCAGGCCGGCCGCCTCGGGCCAGCCGCCTCGTCCGGCGTCGTCAGCCTCGGCCCGCCGCGCGCCCCGCGACACCATCACTCGTGGCGGATGCGCGTGCCGAGAAGCTCCAGGAATTGTGCAATCCAGGCCGGATGGGCCGGCCATGCCGGGGCGGTCACCAGATGCCCCTCAGTCACGGCCTCGGTGACCGGAATCTCGGCGTATTCGCCGCCCGCCAGGGCCACTTCGGGTGCGCAGGCGGGATAAGCCGAGACGCGCTTGCCCGTGATGATTCCGGCGGCCGCGAGAATCTGCGCGCCATGACAGATCACCGCCATCGGCTTTCTTGCCCGATCGAAGTCGCGCACCAGGTCGAGCACCCGGGCGTCCAGGCGCAAATACTCCGGTGCCCGCCCGCCTGGTAACACGAGCGCATCATACTGAGCCGCGCGCACCTCGGTGAACGCGGCATTGAGCGAGAAGTTGTGGCCCGGCTTTTCTGTGTAGGTCTGATCGCCTTCGAAATCATGGATGGCCGTGCGGACACTCTCGCCCGCCGCTTTTCCCGGACACACGGCATCGACGGTATGGCCAAGGGCACGCAGCGCTTGGAATGGAACCATGATCTCGTAATCCTCGCCGAAATCACCGACGATCATCAGAATCTTCTTTCCGCCCATCGGCTCGCTCCTTCGTGCGTCGCTGAAACGATCAGGGAATATAGGGCGTTCTCCGCGCGCTACCGGCCCATCCGCCGCCGCCCGCTTCGGACCAGTCACGCCGGGGCCGTCGCTATTGCCTGGTGCCGCTGCTCATCCTTCATCAACTCCGTGCAGAAAGGACGCTCGGTGGCTACTCTCATTGAAGATCGGACAACGCGCGGCAACGGAGGTATCCATGCAAGCGATGATCGGCAACGTTACCATCGAGTGCATTGTGGGCGATATTACGGCACAGCCGGATGTCGATGCCATCGTCAACGCCGCGAATGCCGAGCTGCGCTCCGGCGGCGGCGTCGCCGGAGCGATTCACAAGGCCGCCGGCCCGGATCTGGCCGAGGAATGCCGCCCGCTGGCACCGATCCAACCGGGCGAGGCGGTCATCACCTCCGCGCAACGCCTGCCCAATGCCCATGTTATCCACTGCCTGGGACCGGTCTACGGGCGGGACGAACCCTCGGATGCGCTGCTTGCCGAATGTTATCGCAACGCGCTGCGGCGCGCCGAGGAGCATGAGCTTGGCCGCGTCGCCTTCCCGGCGATCTCGACCGGGGCTTTCGGCTATCCCATGGGATCCGCCGCGGAGGTGGCGCTGCGCACCCTCACCGAGGAAGCCCACGGTTTGCGCCATGTGCACCTTGTTCGCCTGGTGCTGACGGGCGATCAGGCCTACCAAACCCACTGCGAGACCCTCTCGCGCCTTACGTCGTCGATCTGAGGCACCGGCCCGCACCTCTGTTTCCCTGGCTCGGGGCGTTCGCGCCGGAACCGTGGCCGCCTGCCGGGGCGGATGCCTTCACAAGAGGCGAGGACAAGACCCGCTGATAGAAGGAGCACGCGGCTCGGGGAAGTCGGAACCCCGCTGGCGGGGATCTGTCCATACGTTAAACCGAGAACGGCAACGCCGAGGGAGTCGGCGGCTCACGAGCTGTCGAAGGGGGGCCGTTAGAGCTGAGATTCATCGTCTAGCCGCAACTAGGGAAGGGTGGACCATGCAGATACAAGAGATCATGACCCGAAACCCGGTGTGCTGCACACCGAGCACCTCGATGCAGGAAGCGGCCAAGCTCATGGCCGATAATGATTGCGGCGAGATCCCCGTGCTCGATGAGCAACGACGACCGATCGGCATCGTAACCGATCGGGACATAACCTGCCGGGGTGTCGCGCAAGGCAAGGACGCGCAGACCGCGGTGAGCGACATGATATCGAGCCCCGTTTTCACCACGACGGCGGAGGCGAGCCTGGAGGACTGCTGCAAAGTGCTCGCAGAGCACCAGATCCGCCGCATCCCGGTCGTGGACCAAAACGGCGCCTGCTGCGGCATGGTATCCCAGGCCGATATTGCCCGTCATGCGCCCGAGCAAGGAACGGGCGATCTCCTGCGGCGCGTTTCGCAGCCTACCTCGGGAGCGTCGCATACGCCGAGGTGAGTGCACGCGCCTCCTGCGACGCAGCGCAACGGACGAATGAGTGTTTCAGGAACATACGCTGACCAACGCATGGCTTGAGCGCCGCGAAAATACGTTGCGTAGATCGCCGTTACCGCGCGAACGCGGTAACGGCGATTTCATTTCAAATTACAAATTATCGCCCTCAGCGGCTACATTCATCAAAAAGTGAATGGTTTCATCGGCTTCGTATCCGCCGCATGCGGATGATACGCTGGGCATCGCTAACTGTTTGATGAGCCGCGCTGCAATTAAGGCGACGGGCGGGCGGGCCGCCGCTTGCGCGCGCGTATCGGCTCGACGGTGGTGCCCATCGGTCGCGATTCATGACACCATCCCCGCTATACGGCACGCGAAGGCTGCGGAGGGCGGGCGCGGCAAATGAGCCGACGAGGCACTTACGCGCTATGCTTCATTCTGTGGCCGCCACTGGGCAAAAAATCCCATGACGCCGAACAGCACGAGTCATCGCATGCAAGACTCGTCCGAGGGTATCGGTCAGGAGACGTTCGCGCTTTTCACCGATCTCTACGAACTCACCATGCTGCAGGCATACATCGAAGAGGGCATGACTGAGGACGCGGTCTTCAGCCTCTTCGTCCGCCGGCTGCCGAAGCGGCGCAATTTCCTGCTGGCCTGCGGGCTCGATACCGTGCTGGATTACCTGGAGAACCTGCGCTTCAGGGACGCGGATATCGCCTATCTCGCCTCGCTCGGCCGATTTTCCGAGCGTTTCCTCAACTGGCTGAGCGATTTCCGTTTCACCGGCGAGGTCGACGCCGTTCCGGAAGGCACGCCCGTCTTCGCCAACGAGCCCATCCTGGAAGTCGTGGCGCCGCTGCCGCAAGCACAGGTCGTCGAGACCTTCATCATGAATCAGGTCCACATGCAAACCGTGCTTGCCTCCAAGGCGCAGCGTGTCGTGAGCGCCGCGGCGGGGCGACCCGTGGTTGACTTCGGCCCTCGCCGAATGCATGGCATCGACGCGGCCGTCAAGGCCGCGCGGGCGTTCTACATCGGTGGTGTAGCCGCGACCTCGAACGTTTTGGCCGGACGGCGCTACGGCGTCCCGGTCGCCGGCACCATGGCCCACAGCTATATTCAGGCCCATGAGGATGAAGCGCACGCTTTTCGGGCTTTTACCCAGACCTATCCCGAGACCGTGCTGCTGGTGGATACCTACGACACCCTGACGGGCGTGCGCAAGGTCATCGAGCTCGCAAAAGAGCTTGGCGAGGAATTCAAGGTCAAGGCGGTGCGCCTCGATTCCGGCGATCTCGGAGCGCTCTCTCGCCAGGCGCGGCAGCTGCTCGACGCCGCAGGTCTCGAACAGGTAGAGATATTCGTCAGCGGCGGCCTCGACGAAGATGCAGTCGAGGCGCTCGTCTCGGCAGGCGCGCCCATCGACGGCTTCGGTGTGGGCACCAGCATGGGGGTATCGAGTGATGCCCCCGATATGGATATCGCCTATAAGCTTTGTGAATATGCCGGCAAGGGACGTTTGAAGCTCTCCACCGGCAAACCCGTGCTGCCCGGTCGCAAGCAGGTGTTCCGCATGAGCGAGGGCAAGCAGGATGGAGGCGATGTGATCGCCCGGCGCGGCGAAACGCTCCCCGGTCGAGCCCTGCTCGCCCCCGTGATGCGTGAGGGCAAACGCCTGCCCGAAGCAAACACCGGGCTCGAGGCCACGCGCCGTTACGCGCAAGAGCAGATCAGCCGCCTGCCGGAGGCGCTCCGCGCCGTAGCAAGCGTCGAGCGCGCCTACCCCGTCGAGGTAAGTGCAGCGCTCGGGGAATTTCAGAGGCGGGTCAAGGAAGAAGTCGCCTCTTGAACGCGAGGGCCTAAAGCGAGCAAGCATCGGCGACCCAACACGAATGGACGTGGAGAATGCACTGGTGGCGCAACCAAGCGCGCGTTATCGAACAGCGATCGAGCGTTTCGATACCCTGCATGCCAAAGACCCACGGCGAGAGCGCGTCTTCGGTAAGGAAATCGCTTATGAGCTGCTTTATGCCGAGCGTATGAGCGAGTGGCTCGAGCGCGTCGCACCGCAGGCCTCGGAGGCGCTGCAACTGGCGGCGCGTGCCCAGCATCTGCAGCGCTGGCAGATCCCGCGCGACGATTATCCCAGGGACCGCCGCGGCTATCTCGCGTGGCGCCGTGAGCTTGGGCGCCGCCAGGCCGAGCGGGCGTCACAACTGCTGAGCGAGGTGGGCTACGATGAGGCGACCTGTCAGCACGTCGCCCGGTTAATCCGCAAGGAAGGCCGACTCACGGACCCGGATGCGCAGGCCCTGGAGGATACCGCCTGCCTGGTCTTCCTGGAGCATTATTTCTCGGAGTTCGCGGCGGCGCAAAGCGAGGATAAGCTACTGCGCATCGTGCGCAAAACCTGGGACAAAATGTCGCCGCGGGGGCAAACGCTGGCCGCAACCATTCCGCTCGCGGCTGCGCAACAAGAAGTGTTGCGCAAGGCATTGGCCGCGGTCTAGAAAAAATCTACCCCGCGGGATACTAGAACCCCCTGCTCCCGCGGATCGGGACTCCAAGGCGATCGGCAGGCCAGGATTCTCGCGCAGCCTCTCTCGAGCCCTGCGTCGATGAACGCAGCGTCAGCGAGCCGTCATCATCCAAAAACGAGTGAGAGGAAGACGGCGAGCACCGCCACGGGGCTCACCCAGCGAATCATGAAGCGCCACGCCCGCGTTACGCCATTCGCGCCAAGCTCGCTTTCGTGCTCGGTATGAACCAGTACCCAGCCCGCAAAGCAGGCGATCAGCAGGCCGCCGATGGGCAGGAAGTAGTTCGAGGTCAGGCCGTCGAGCCGCTCGATCCAGACGCTATCGAGCGCGCACGGGATACCGGCGAGAAACGTCATGCCACCGCAGACCCAGGCGGCGGTCATGCGCCGCCAGCGCCACTCATCGACAAAATAGGCAACCACCACCTCGAGCAGGGAAATCGACGAGGTGAGCGCGGCGAGGCTGAGCAGCAGAAAAAACGTGAACGCAAGCACCCCCGTCCACGGCAATTGCGCGAAGGCGACCGGGAGGGTCTGGAAGGTGAGACCCGGCCCGGCCGCCGGCTCGAACCCGAAGGTGAAAACGATGGGAAAGATCGCCGCCCCCGCGAGAAGCGCGACGGCGGTGTCGGCCAACGCCACATAGAGGGCGGAAAGTGACAGCGATTCACGTGGCCCCAGATAGCTCCCGTAGGTGATCATCGCTCCCATGCCGAGGCTGAGAGAGAAGAACGCCTGCCCCAGCGCCGCCAGCAGGCTCGCGCCCGAGAATTCCCCCCAGCGCGGCGTCAGCAGGAACGCCGCCGCTTCGTCCGCTCCCGACAGCGTCAGTGAAAAACCGCCAAGCCCGATCAACATGACCAGCAGCGCCGGCAGCATGATACGCGAACCGCGCTCGATGCCGGAGGCGATGCCGCCCGCCACGATAATGGTCGTCGCGACCATGAACACCGCCTGCCAGATAATCTGCCGTGGGGCGTTGCCGATGAGGCCATCGAAGAGGGCACGTATTCCGTCGCCGCCGACGTCTGAAAAACGCCCGGAGGCGCTCAGGAACATGAAGTCGAGCGTCCAGCCCGCGACGACGCCGTAAAAGCTCAAAATCAGGAAGCCTGACAGCACACCGAGCCAGCCGCCGAGCACCCAGAAACTGCGCGGGCGAAGGCTCTGAAAAGCGCCGATAGGATTGCGTCGACTCGACCGGCCGATCATCAGTTCGGCCACCAGGATGGGCAGGCAGATCGCAAAAACAGAAACGAGATAAATGAGAATGAACGCCGCGCCGCCGTTCTCCCCGGCGACGTAGGGGAACTTCCAGATGTTGCCGAGGCCGATCGCCGATCCCGCGGCGGCGAGAACGAACCCCAGGCGATTGGACCACGAGCCGCGGGCCGATTCCGCGCTCACGAGCTAACCTCCTTGCCGAACAGCAGCGAGCTGAACATCCCGACACAAAGGCGGCCTGCCAACGACCGGCCCGGGAGAAACCTCCACCGTTCCGACCTTCCGATCAGCCGATCCCCCATCCGGACGGAAACAAAAGCACGCAATCGCTCATTCGCCTCTGCGGATTGCGGCCGGGGCGCCTCGAAATACGAGCCGGGTGCGCCGCGCTCCGCGCCTCCCGCCACGACCGGCCCCCACCCGCGCACGAGTGCAGCATGCCGTGTCCGAAGCGCAGCACAACGCGTGCGCGGAGGAAGTCTAAGGGATCAAGGGGCTGCCATCAACGGTGCATGTCAACGCCACGCGCCGAACACATCTCGTCAACGCGCCTTGCGTTCAACCCCATCGACGAACAATTTCTTCTCCCCGCCGTTCACCGTGTATTTGACGACCGCCCGTTCATTCACCTTCCCATAAGGCACGCCGTTCCATGTGAGCTTACCGTCCTTGACCTCGATCCGGTCGCCGTTGACGACGATTTGACCGTTTTGACCACTGATCGTGGCTTCTGCGGTCGAGCCGCTACCGGAGACCGAGCTCATCGAGCTGCTCACGGACGTATAGGTGCTCGAAGCGGCGACGCCGAGCGGACCGTACCCCACGATCAGGGCAACCGTGAGCAGCGCGGTCAGGGGTAAAACCGATTGCACGTGCATTTCCCTTAACCAACCTCAAAAAAGCGCCCGCAGCCGGGGCTAGGCCAAATCAATATTAGCATCCCCGCGGGATTTGGCCTGCTCGGTGTGAAGCGTCGCGGCACAGGCAAGCGTCCGGCCGGCGCTTTGCGCTTTTGCAGCGCGGCCACACGTCAACCGGAGCGACGCGCCTTGCGTTTACGCCACCAGGCGATCGTGCCCGTGACATACAGCACCACGGGCGCGCAACCGAGCAGCGTTACGACGATCACGCCCGTCCGGCCAAACGCGGTTCCTTCGTGAAGGCCGACAAGCCACAGCTCGGTGGTTTCGCGGACTGAGCGGCTTTCGTCGGTCTCGAACAGGGTGAGCCTCGCGCATCGTAGATCGGCGAGAACCCGCACATCGCCTTGCCCGTCACCGGCTTTCAGCGCGATCTCCCAACCTCGCCCCGCTTCCTCGTGCGAATAAATCGCCGTCCAGGTGCTGTTCGGCACGAGTTCGCGGGCGCGCGCGAGGGCGGCATCGAAGCCGATCGCCGGACCGCAGGGCCCGTCGCGGATCGCGCGCTCCTCAGGCGTATCGGGCAGCAGCGCCAGCGCCGGCTCGACCCAACCCGGTTGAGCCAGGTACAGGCCGCTCACGATCAACACCAACAACGCCAGCAATGTCCAGATGCCAAGCCAGTCATGCAGCCGCACGGCATGAAAAAAGGTCGCCCGCCATGGCGAGGGCGAGAGCTTGCGCCAGAGTCGAGTGCGCCGCGGCCACCATAAATAAAGACCCAGCGAAAGCGCGATCAGGCTGGTCAGCGCCACCACCCCGGTCAATGCGCGCCCCGTCGCGCCGGCCCAAAGGTCGCGATGGAAGAAGATGGGCGCATAGGCGGGCGAGTGATCGACCTCGAACGTACCCAGCACATCGCCCGTGGCTGGCGCGACCAACACCCCGAGGAGGCCCATGTTGCCGAGGCCGCCGGGTTCGAGCCCGGCGAAAATCAACATCCCGGCATCGCTGACGTTATGGCTGACGTGCGGGCGCCAGATGGCGACCGGCTCACCCAGCCCGGGCGCCGCGGCACGCGCCTTCTCGACCCAGGCATCGATGGAGCCCGGCTGCTCAGCGAGATCATCCGGAATCATGTGACCGTGCGCCCACTCGAAGTATTGCGGCTGAAACAGCAGCAGACTCCCGCTCAAGGCAATGGCCACGAGTATCAGACCCACAGTCAGACCGAGCCAGCGGTGAATCCAACGCAGTGCGCTGCGTATTCGTCTGGGCGCGGCCATCAGAACTTGACCTCCAAACCGCCGCCGAATTCTCTCGGATCGACCAACTGGGCGTTCTCGGAAAACTGCAACAGCTTGTAGTTGTTGTTCAGCAGATTGGTGGCGAACGCAAAAAACCGGACATTTCTGATCTCATAGCCGACTTGCGCGTTCAACAGAAAATAGGGATCGACTTTGCCCGGGCGGTCGTTCGTGTCCCGGGAAAAGTAACCGCCTACATAACGGCCGTTGAAGCCGGCGGACAGCCCGCTGGCATGGTGGTAGCGAGCGCCGAAGGACAATGTCATATCCGGTGCGCGGGCGAATTCCTTGCCGGTCAAATCCTCAACCGAGGCCGAAAACTTCTTGATTTCCGTCTGAAGCAGGCCAAGCGAGCCGAAAAGCTCCAGGCTGCGGACCGGCAGAAAGGTCGCGGTCAGCTCCGCGCCGTAGCTCTCGGTCGAGTCAGCGTTGCGGATGACTCCGCTGTTCGGGTTGTCCGGAATGAGAAAGCCAAGGCGTTGCTGATCCTCGTAGTCCGCGTAGAAGAGGTTGCCATTGATCGTGAGTCGATCATCAAGCCAGCTCGAGCGAAAGAACAACTCGTAGTTCCACACCGACTCATCGTCATAAGTAAACGAGGGAAAGGGCGGAACGAAGGCAATACCGGCGCCCCCGGCGTTCCAGCCACGCTGTACGCTCACGCCGTAGGTAAGCCAGTCATCTGGGCGATACGCGAGGCTGAACTTGGGCAGAAACGCACTGAATGTCTTGTCCAAATTGACATTGAAGGCCCCCGCGCTGCCGAAACGCTCGCGCGATTCCCGCTCGTAGCGGGCGCCGAAGGTGAGGTCCAGTTTGTCAAAGAACGTGATCGTCCCCTCGCCGAAAAACGCAATGGTCTCGGTCTGGTCATCGAAGACGCCCCCGCCGATGTCGATCTCCTCGTCACTGTCCGCGGTAAAGTAATACGAGCCGAGGATGCCGTGCAGTCGCTGGCCGGGCGCGCCGTACTCGAGAAGAAGCTCGTTGGTGAACTGGTCCGCATCGATGTCGACGATCCCACTGCCCGGATCCGTGAGACGCGCGACAGCGATCTTGCTATAAGTTGTCGTATTGCGCACTTCGATATCGGGGGTAAGCGCATAGTCCAGGTTCAGGATGCCGCTGTTGGCCTTGTTCTCGAAGATCGGAAAAAAACCCGGGGTAGAATTGTCGAGCTCCCTGTTGCGGAAAGGCCGGCTAACGAGTTCCGTCTGGGGCCGCCGCGTGGCCGTGTGGTTGAAGGTCAGCTTCGCGGTCAGTTTGGGCAGCGCATTGGGCAGTAACAGCAATTTTGCGCGGACATTGGTGCCCTCCTCTTCTTTCGGGTTGTTGACGAAGGAAGACTGCGTGAGGTCGACGAAAGATTCATGATCACGCCGGTCGACGGACAAACGGAAGGCGAGCTGGTCCTCGATAAGCGGCCCGGAGAGAACACCGGAGAACTGGCGGGTATCGTAATTGGCAAGAAACGCCCGGCCACCCAGCTCGTACTCGAAGGTCGGATCCTTGGTATCGATCACGATGGCCCCGGCGATCGAGTTGCGTCCCTGCAGCGTGGTCTGCGGCCCACGGAAAACCTCGACCCGGTCGACATCCCATAGGCCGCTGCGGCCGTAAATGAGCTCGTTGAAGGTAAGCGGCCGACCGTCCTGCTGTATCGTCACCCGGGGACGGCTGCCCGCGAGGAAGGCGAACACGCCGTTCGCCGGGCCCGTGCTGTCCACGCCGCGGATGGTGGGTGCAAAATTGCCCGTTCCCAGCTCCTGAACGTTGGGAAGCTGCCGCGCGATATCCCGGAATGTTGTGGCTCCCGGCGTTTCCTCGATGTCCTCGTCGGTCATGACACTGACGCTGGAAGCAGTATCCTGCAGTCTCCGCACGGTCTTCTCGCCGGTGACGGTGATCGGTCCCAGCCGAGCCGGTCCTTTCCCTTGGCGCATCGGCGTGCGCTCCAGCGCCACCGAATCGGCCGCGGTGAAACGGTAGTTCAGTCCACTGCCCGCGAGCAGCCGGGTAAGGCCCTCCCGTACCGAATAGGTTCCCGCCAGCCCGGCCGTCGACTTCCCCTCCACCAGCTCCGGCGCGAAGGAGAGCAGGAGCCCGGCTTCGCGGGCAAATTGGTTGAGCGCATCGCCGAGGCGTCCGGGGGGAATGTGATAGCTCTGGCGCGTCTCTGCGAGCCCTCCCTTCTGCGCTTGCGCCACCGGCGCGGTGGCGAGCCCGGCAAGCGGCGTGAGCGCAAACAAGGCAGCGTACAGCGTCATGGGCAACGGTAAGAGGGTGGTGCAACGAAGCCGCGCTATGGCATTGCGGCGCCGGGATTCGGTCCGGCCAGGGGGTGCGCTCGGACGCTCAGCCATTTTTGAGTCCTCGATTTTCGGGATGAAGGGTCGATGCCTACCTTTCAAACCGAACGAGGCGCGAAAACCTGCAGGCCGAGCTCAATATTCGAGCTTTCGTATCACCGATGATGCACCGTGACCCAATAGCGCGTATGCCATTGCACCCTCACCGGCAGACTCTGCTCCAGCGCCGCCAGGATGCGGTCGGTGTCTTCGAGAGGAAAGACGCCGGATATCTTGAGCGCGGCGGCGCGTTCGTCGCAGCCGAGAAAGCCGAACCGATACCGCCGCAACTCCCGACACAGTACAGCCAAGGTCATACGCTTGGCGATGAGAACACCCTCGGTCCAGGCGGCCCGATCGGGATCGGCGGCCTGCAGCCGGCCAATCCGCTCGCGGTCGAAACGGACCCGGTGCCCCGCGGGCACCCGCACCTTGAGACTCGAGTCTTGCGCATTCACCTCCACGGCACCACGGTAGACGCTCACCAAGGTGTGCTCGCCCTGCTCATGGACCAGAAAGCGCGTACCGAGCGCCCGCATGCGACCGTGGGCGGTATGCGCGATGAACGGCCGCGCCGTCAGCCGCGGGTCAGGGGCGGTGGTGATAAGGACCTCCCCCCGGCGCAGATGCAGGAGACGCTCGCTGGCACCGAACGCTGCATCGAAGGCGGTATCGGTATTGAGATGCACGCGGCTGCCATCGGCGAGCCGCGCCTGGCGCCGCTCGCCGACGCCCGTGCTGTAGTCGGCCACGAGCCGCTGCCACAATGGCGTTTTACGGCCGGCAAAACCCAACGTTCCGGTAGCGACGAGAAAGGCGATGGATTTACAGACGCTGCGACGGCTAATGCCGCCCGCCCGCTCGACCTCGGCCTCCAAAGTTGCATGAGCCAGGCCGGATGGCAGCGATTGCAGTCCCTCGCTCAATGCCTTGAGTCTCGCCCAGGCGCGCTGATGATCGGGGTGCTCGGCCCGCCAGCGCTGCCAGGCCTCCACATCGGCCGCCTCGGCGGCGCCCGATTGCAGCCGGACCATCCAGGCAATGGCCTGCTCGACCGCCGCGGCGCCAGGCGTTATGCCATCCGGCGCCGTCGCATCGCCTGACATCGATTTATGGGGCGTAGCGCGCGGCATAGCAGCTGCGGAAGGCGCGGATCATGTATTGCTGAACGGAGCTCACGGAAACCCCCAGTTCGGCGGCGATCTGAGCATAGCTCAAACCGTCGATCTGCGAGAGCAAAAAGGCGCGCCGCACTTTGATGGGCAGCGCGTGGAGCAGGCGATCCACTTCCGCGAGCATCTCCAGCAACAGCACGCGGGTCTCGGGCGAGGGCACTTCCGGCTCGGGTAGACTCGCCAGAGCCTCACGGTAGGCCTGCTCCAGCCGCGCCCGGCGGAAATGATCCACCACCAGGCCTCTGCCGATGGTGATCAGGAGCGCCTTGGCTTGTCTGAAATGAAGCGACTCCCGCTTCATCAGGACGCGCGTAAACGTATCCTGCGCGAGGTCGGCGGCATTTTCGGGGCAATCGAGCTTCCTGCGCAACCAGCCGAACAGCCAACTGTGGTGCTCTTCGTAAAGCGCCCGCACAACGTCCAATTGGTCCGATTCCGCGTTCGTCACGAAGCTGTCTCTCGGCCGGCGTATCGATAAAAGCATTATGATTGATAATTATTCGCATTGTTTCATGGCGAGACAATACGTGCAATGAACCCCAAGGCAACGCAGTGAGAAATGACGCCGATGACGAGTGGTTTGATTCAGTCTCCGCACACCCCCTTGACCGCCTGCCAGGCAGAGCCCGTGAGCGCGGGTGCCCCTGGAAGCTGCCTGGCCTCGGCCGCGGCGATGCGCTCGCTCCAAGCGGGATGAGTTGCGAGCGGCGCGGCGGCGGTGCGTTGCGTTCGCTCCGCCAGGCGCCGCAACAGCGGCGCGGCGCCCCGCGAATCGATGCCCGCGCGTTCCAGCAGCACCATGGCACCATAATCCGCTGCCGCTTCAGCCTCCCGACTGTGGCGCCTCTCGAGCGTAAGCTGTGCGGCTTCGGAGACCAGATCCGCACCGATGCCGGCATCCCCGCTCAAGCGCCCGAGCATCAGCCGATAGCCCATGTGGCGGAGCATCGCCTTCAGGGGGTGACGCTCGATTCCATGAGCGATTTCGTGAGCGAGAACCGCGGCCAGTTCCTCGGGCGTCTGCATCGCCTCGAGAATTCCGGAGAAGATGATGATATGACCGCCGGCCGTCGCAGCCGCATTAACGACCGGCGAGTGCAAAACCCGCACGGTGAATCGGTAAGGCGAGTCGGCCCCTGCCGAGAGCCGCCCGACAAGGTCGTCCAAGGCGGCTTGCGCCCGCGGATCGCGGCAGCTCCTCCGGGTGCCGGCAAGCTCTGCAACGGTCGCCCGCCCCAGGCGTTCCGCCCAGGTCACCGGCACGGCGGGCGCGAGCAGACCCATGAGCCGAGGCACCACCAGTGTAAGCACGGCGATCACGATCAGCAGCGCCCCGCCCCATAAGGCAATTCGCCGGCCGGTGGCGTGGCGAGCAAGATAGCGCCGCCGAACGCGGGGCGCGTCGGCATCGAGCCATTCGACGAGCCGATGGTCCTCAACCGTCAGGATGGCGTCCGGCCAGTCAGGGTGCGCAAGCCGGATGGGTTGGCCGCGATAAACCTCCTCGGTGAGACGCAGACCCGCGAACCCGAGACGAGCGATTTCCGCTGCGGATTCCAACCCCAGCAGCCGCAACTGCCCGCCGCCGCGTGCCAGACGCACACGCCGGCGGGCGCCGCTGCGGCCATCGCACCACCAGCCCTCGATGTCGCGATTCATGCCATGCCGAGGTTGAAGGCGTCCGCGAAGCCTTCTCCGGTAGCGTCCGCCGCCGACTCGGCCTGCACGACGGCCTCGTAGTTCGGCTCGCCGACCACCTGCGCGCGTGTGGTGAAAAACCGCACGGTGCGCACCGTTACCCACGGCAGCGCCACTCCCAGCGTCACCACGAGCAGCAGCAGGTTCACCAGCACGAGGCCGATCAGCTCAACGCCGGAGACGTTGAGCACAAAACGCACCGGACCGAGCCGCAGCCGGGAGGCGACGTAGCGCGCCTCCGCCGCGGCATACCAAAGCAAGCTCAGTCCCAGGGTGGGAATGGCAAATAGCAAACACAGCGCAAAGACCTTGAAAAGATCGTCGCCGTGGCCGTCGAACTCAAAGGCCAGGCTGCCGAAACGCTGATGGCGATAGACATAGCGCTTTAAAGCCATGCGCGCCCAGGGCGTGGCAAGCCCCAGTGTCACGGCGGCAAGCAGCATGTAGCCGAAAGCGAGCGCACCATAACACCAGGCCGAGCCTTGCAGGCCAAGGCGGATACCGCGGTAGCGGGTGCGTGACAGAAGGTAGCGGCGGCTCGCGTAACGCGCGGCACCGGCGGCAAAGGCGATGGCTAGCGCGAATGTGGCCGTGGCGAGCGCGCTGCCTGACGGCCCCAGCAACGTCGTCGCCACGGCACTGACGGCCATGAATACGATCAGCGCGAGGACGTACAACCCGATCGCTTTGAGCAAACCCACCAGCAGCTCACCGCCGGTCCCGGTGTACTCGAAGCGCTCGCCATCGAGTCCGGTCTGCGTCCAAAGGTAGCGTCGCACGCGGGTCTTGGCCCAGAAGTGATAGAGACCCAAGGTAATTATCTTCAACAGCACGTTGACGATAACAATGACGAAAAGCTCACCTCCGGTGCCGTCGTGCCTGAGACGGTGATGCCCGATCCTCTCCCCTTTCATCCCTGTTCCCCATTCCGTGGATAAAGACCAAAACGCTTTCTGATTGTTGGTGTCGTGGAGATAAGCGCTGCCGCGCTGCCTCGTGGAGAAAAAGCATTACAGGTATTTAGCGTCTTCACGGAATGAGACTTGAGTCGCGTTTTAAGATTTACGACCCCAACCGTTGCGAGAGTGATATAGGGGCATTGCCGCGTGGCGCGGAGCGGGCGTATGGCGAGGCTCGGGGATGCCCTGGGGAACCGCGGCCTGCGGCGAGGGCGAGCCTTGCGCTAAGCGCGGGACGGCTCCCGGGCGTCGTCCCGCGAGGCCACCGCCCGGGCTTGCTGCAGCCAATCCAGCGGCGAGGCATCAAAGCGGGCCTTGAACGCACGAGCCAGGGCCGCGGGGCCGCTGTAGCCGACCTCGTGCGCGACCACCGTTACCGGTTTGCCGCCCCTCAACAGCGCCTGCGCCAACCCAAGCCGCCAACGGGCAAGATAGTCTCCCGGCGTCATACCAACGGTGGTGCGAAAACGTGCCGCAAAGCGCGCCCGTGACATCCCGGCCCGTTCGGCCATCCGCTCGAGTGTCCAATGGCTTGCCGGATCGTCGTGTATCGCGTTCAGCGCCTTGGCCAAGCGCCGGTCGGCGAGTCCTGAGAGCAGGCCGACGTCCACTTGCTCGCGGTCCATGAGGTAACGCAGCAATTGGATCGCCATAAGCTCACACAGCCGATCGAGGACGGCTTGGCGCCCGCAGCGACTCGCGAAAGCCTCCTCGAAGAGCAGCTCGATCGTGCGCGAGAGCATCTCCAGCTCGGCAAGCGGAATAACCAGCAGGCGCGGCAGTGCCTGGGCAAGCGGGTTCTCCGCGCCTGCACCGAAATCGATGGAACCGCAGACCGTCTCGGCACCGTGGGACCGGGAAGGCACGAGTCTGTGGGTGATGGGCCGCATGTAGAAAAGCAGCGACGGCGCGTCTATGTCGAAGGACGGCTCACCCACCGTCTCCACGTGCATTGCCCCTCGCAACAACACATGTATATGCCCGACACCGTCCACGGCATCGAAGGTATGAGAGGAACACAGCGGTCCACTGTTGAATACCCTGGCGCGCAACTCGAAGCGCCGTAATAGCGAGGCAAGCCGATCTACCATAACGATACGATAGGAATATAATTATGTACTTAAAGATACCAAACGTATTGGCTTATCGTCCACTATGCGCAGCAGGCCAATAAGCCTCCCAGCCGCTAGCGGCTGACTGCCCGAGGAGGAACGCATCGAGCATGAAACTGCCGGATGCCGACCGCCTCGACTCGTACAAAGAATGAAAGGAGACACCATGAACAGGCTATTGACTTTCCTGCTCAGCGCCGGCCTCGCGTTCACGGTAATCACCACGACTCAGGCAGCGAACCTTGCCGAGCAAACCTTTGGGCAGTACGTGGACGCGAACGGCAAGATCCGTCTGCCCGAAGGCTTCCGTCTTTCGTGGACCCATCTCGGCTCCTGGGTCGTCGCCGACCCGAAAGCCCCGGGCCATGGATTCCACGATGTGTATACGCAGCCGCAGGCGGCCGAGGGCTATCGCGAGAGCGGCAAATTTCCGGACGGAACGGTGCTGATAAAGGAGATTCGTAAAGTCGGCGCCGCCAAGATGACGACCGGCCAGGCCCAATGGGCGACCGAGCCCGCGGTCTGGTTCATGATGGTCAAAGACACCCGGAACCGCTTCGATGGTCCGCACTGGGGCAAAGGCTGGGGTTGGGCCTTGTTCAAGCCAGAGGACACGACGACCAACGTTTCCGAGAGCTTCTCCCAGACCTGCAAGGGCTGCCACGTTCCCGCCAAGGACTCGGACTGGGTATACGTCGAGGGCTACCCGACGCTGAACCGCTAAATCCGGGACGCAAATCAGGTACCACCCGCAGAGCGGGTGGTTTGGTGAAGGCCCCCGGAGGGGGCCTGTACTCCGATGAAAGGGCCTAAAGGCCCTCCAGCCGCAACTCCTCTTGCCGCTTCTCCTCGGCTTCCTGATTGCGGATGTATGCCCTGATCACCTGCTCATCCAGTCCCACCGTGCTCACACAGTAACCGCGCGCCCAAAAGTGCATTCCCGTGAACCCCTTTCGCCGCCCCAAATACGCGCGGTGAATCCGGATCGCCGACTTGCCCTTCAGAAACCCCACCGTGTTCGCCACGCTGTACTTCGGCGGAATGCTCAAGCACAGATGGATGTGATCCGCCATCGCATGGCCCTCAACCAGCTCCACTCCTTGCCGCTCGCAGAGCTCCCGGAACACCCGTCCAATCTCCCGGCGCAGACTCCCGTAGAGCGCCTTTCTCCGATACTTCGGCACAAACACTACGTGGTATTTGCAGTACCATCTCACGTGGGACTGGCTCGTCCAGTCTCGCATGATGACCTCCTTCCGCTTCTCTCGCTTGGAAGGAGGTCATCTACCTCAACGCACGACGGAACGGCAGAGCCTCTGTTAGTCACACCGCCATAGGCGGTGGCTTACGCTGGTCGAGTTAACGTGCCCCAGACCGCCTCAATGAGCCGCTCCTTCCCCGGCGTATCGAGACGCGACAGGTTGGCGCAATTCCGCCGATGCACCGAGATACCGCGGTTGCCGGTGATGTAGCCTACGATCGCATCGCCCGCGGCGGGCCGGCAGCATCTCGCCAGTCGGGTAAGCAGGTTCCCCACGCCATCAATGAGGATCGCCTCGGACCCTTCCCGGCCTGATCGACTGATCTTCTGCGACGCGGACTCCGGACGACGCTTCGCCTGCTCGCCTTGACCGTGCTCATGCAACAGCCCCGCGATCTGCCCGCCCGTGACATCGCCACGGCCGACAGCCGCCAGGAACTCTTCTGCTCCGAGAAAACGCGAGCGCTGCGCCAAACTCTCCAGACTCACCGAGCGCGCGCCGCCGAGGCGGCGCAGTTCGCGCTCCAACAGGACGCGGCCGTCAGCAACGTTGCGGTCGTAATCACGAAGCCGCAACCACCGCCGAACGCGATGCCGGGCATGCGCGCTCTTTAGATAACCCAATTTGGGATTAAGCCAGTCGCGACTGGGCTGCGCCCGGCGAGCGGTCAATATCTCCACCCGATCGCCGGTCTGCAACGTATAAGTCAGTGGCACCATCTTGCCGTTGACCTTCGCGCCGCGGCAGCGATGGCCGACCTGCGTATGGATACGGTAGGCGAAATCCAGTGGCGTTACGCCTCGCGCGAGATCGAGAACATCTCCGCGCGGCGTGAGGACATAAATACGATGCTCGAACAACTCGGCCTGGTAGCGCTCCATCGGGGCATATTCGCGCACCTCTTCGCGCGCCCACCGGAGCAGCTCTCGCAGCCAGGCCACCCGATCATCGAATTCCGCATCCCGACGGCCGCCCTCTTTATAGCGCCAATGCGCGGCCGCCCCAAGCTCCGCGCGGCGGTGCATTTCCCAAGTCCGGATCTGGACCTCGAGATTCTTGCCTTCCGGCCCCACCACGGCCGTATGCAGGGACTGATAATCGTTCGCCTTGGGGGTAACGATGTAATCGTCGTACTCGTGAGGAATGGGTTGCCAAAGGCTGTGAATCACGGCGAGCGCCGCATAACACTCCGGAACCGTATCAACCAGCACGCGAATGGCGCGGATATCGAGCAACTCGTGAAAATCGAGGCCTTTTCGGCGCATCTTCTGGTAGATGCTGTAGATATGCTTTGCCCGGCCGGTCACCTGCGCATCGATGCCGCCCCGCTGCAGTGCCTCGGAAACGCCTCGTTGTAGCGCGCCGAGGGCGCGCTCGCGATCCTCACGTCTGTCGACGAGCAGGCGCGCAATACGCTGGTAGCTATCGGGCTCCAGCACCCGTAAGCTCAAATCCTCCAACTCCCACTTGAGCTGCAGGATACCGAGGCGATTGGCCAGCGGGGCATGCAGCGCGAGCGTCTGCCGTGCCACCTGTTTTTGGACACTCAGCGGCCATTGTTGCAGCGTGCGGAGGGCGACCAAGCGTCGCGCAAGCGCGATGAACACCACGCGCATGTCTCGGGCCATGGCCAGAATCATCTGGCGCAACGCCTCGATCTGGCCAGCGCTTTTCTTCTCGGCCGGCCGGTGCAGGTCAGTGATACCGCCGACCTGCGCAGCGCCGTCGATCAGGCTCGGAACCGTTTCACCAAACTCGGACACCAGGGCTGCGCACTCCGCGCCGAGCCGGGGCAGATCATTGAGTAGCCCGGCGATGACCGTGTCAGTATCGAGATCCAGCCCGACGAGTACCGAGGCGCTCGCCACGGCCTGCTGAAAACAAACCTGCGCCGAGTCCTCGGGCTGCGCCGTACAGGCTGTTCGAAGGCAATCCCAGGCAAGGCGAAGTCGGTTTATTTCCCGCTGATCGAACTCGCGCGGAAGACCTCGTACCCAATCTTCGAAGGGGATCTCTGAGACGGTAGGATTGTCGAGTCCGCCGCTGACACTAACCATGATTGTCTGAGCCGAGAGCGTGACCGGTCGATACCCATATTCTCGAGACCGACGCATGCGTCGAGGCTGACAGCCAAAGGCGCGCGGCAGTAAAGTTGAGTCCTCGCCGGTTTTGCGATGACATAGCGGCCGTAACATTCCGAATGTCGACCAAGAGGTGCCTGTGCACAAGCCAATTGGCCATACCGCCACACCGGAGCCGTGGATAGCGCGCTTCGCTTCACAAATACCGCCACAGGGGCGCGTGCTCGATCTCGCTTGTGGCGGCGGTCGGCATACTCGCCTCTTTCTCGAGCGGGGTCATCCTGTCACGGCGATCGATATCGATCTCAGCGGCATTGCCGATCTGCATGAGCATTCGCGACTCGAAGCGCTCGAAGCCGATCTCGAACATGATCCGTGGCCGTTAGCCGACCGGCGCTTCAGCGGTGTCGTGGTGACCAACTATCTCTGGCGCCCCATCCTGCCTCACATCCTCACCTCCCTCGAGGCCGGCGGCGTGCTGCTCTATGACACTTTCGCGCGTGGGCAGGAACGCCTCGGCAAGCCGACCAATCCGGCCTTTCTGCTCGAACCGGGCGAACTCCTCGAAACCGTATGTGGCGTATTGACCGTCTATGCCTATGAGCACGGCGAGGTGTCACTGCCCGATGGCCGCCGCGCCGTTCGCCAGCGATTGTACGCGCGGCGCGAGCTGAGTTGAGCTTGGGTCTGAAACACGCGACAAGGGTCGTGCTAGCGGGCAAAGCGGCAAACCCTATGGCTCGGCGCATGCACGGCAGATAGCTTACCCCGCTCCAGGCGGCGTTGCCATAATGGTAACGCCTACCAACTCCTAGACCTCATCAGATCCGCAGCAAATGCGCGTCGGCACCCATGACTATTGCGAGGGGCAACGGCAATGCCCCGCTCAAACCGAGATCTGCCGGTCATGCTGGAGCTCCTGCGCCGGACATGGCGCTACCCGACAATAAAAAAGGGCTAGGCTTTTGGCCTAACCCCTTGTTTTTCTGGTGGGCGGCGCTGGGATTGAACCAGCGACCCCTGCCGTGTGAAGGCAGTGCTCTCCCGCTGAGCTAGCCGCCCATGAGCAATCGCAGTCTATGGCGGCCTCGCGACACTTGTCAAACGCGCCGCGCCCAGTTGCTTCCGCACTGTTCGGGCGAACTGATAAACTAATATGTTTTGAAATACTCACGGTCTCCCTGGCCGCGCTTGGCAAACCCTGTCCTCGAAGGACCCGAAATGATCGTGAAGACCCGCTTTGCCCCGAGCCCCACCGGGTACCTGCATATCGGCGGTGCGCGCACAGCGTTATTTAGCTGGCTATACGCTCGCCGCCACGGCGGACGTTTCGTTCTCCGTATCGAGGACACCGATCGGGAACGATCAACACGCGAGGCGATCAACACCATTCTCGAAGGCATGGCGTGGCTGGGACTGGACTACGACGAGGGGCCGTTTTATCAGACCGAGCGCTTCGAGCGGTATCGCGAGATGGTCGAGACCTTGCTTGAGCAGGACAGCGCCTATCGCTGCTACTGCTCGCGCGAGCGCCTCGAACTATTACGTGCCGAGCAGTTGGCACGCAAAGAAAAACCGCGCTACGACAGACGCTGTCGGATGCTTGACGCCCCCCCGGCCAAGGCCAGCGAACCCCCGGTCGTCCGTTTCAAGACCCCAGAGGAGGGGGACACGATCGTCGATGACCGTATCCGTGGACGGGTCGTATTCCGCAATCGCGAGCTCGATGATCTGATCATCGCCCGCGCCGACGGCACTCCCACATACAACTTCGTCGTGGTGATCGATGATATGGATATGGCCATCACCCATGTCATCCGCGGCGACGACCACCTCAACAACGCAGCCCGGCAGGTCAACATACTCAAGGCGCTCGGCGTCTCACCACCGGTGTATGCCCACGTGCCGATGATTCTCGATGAGAGCGGCAAAAAACTCTCCAAGCGCACCGGCGCTACCAGCGTCATGGAGTACCGCGATGAGGGGTTTCTGCCAGAGGCCGTGCTGAACTACCTGGCCCGCCTCGGCTGGTCTCATGGCGATCAGGAGATCTTCACGATCGACGAGATGGTGGAGCGCTTCGACATCGAAGATATCAACCAATCGTCGGCCAGCCTCAACCGGCCGAAGCTTCTCTGGCTGAACCAACACTACCTGATGAACTCCGATCCGGCCTATGTAGGACGCCATCTGAGCTGGCATCTGGGCGTGCGTGGCGTTGATCCAGCCGAGGGGCCACCCATCGAGGAAATCGTGAGCTGCCAGGCGCAGCGCAGCAAGACGCTGGTGGAGATGGCCGACCAAAGTCTTTTCTTCTATCGCGATCCGCCCGACTACGACCCCAAGGCGGTGCGCAAGGTGTTCACTGCCGAGACGCCGGGGCTGTTCGCGCGGGTGCGTGCAGAGCTCGCCGCCCTACAAGATTGGACAGCAGAGCGTTTGCACGACGCGGTTACAGCCGTCGCGCAAGCCGCCGGCCTCAAGCTCGGCGCGGTAGCACAGCCGCTACGAATAGCGGTCTGTGGTGGTCCGGTCTCGCCGCCGATTGACGTAACCTTGGCGCTGCTCGGCCGTGAAAACACCCTGCATCGCATCGAGACGGCCGAGGCCTGGATCCGAGGAAACCTGGGTGGCGCGGGCCCAGTGCTTGACACACAATCGACGCAACCCTAAACTTTTGCTTTATATTTTGGGGCCATAGCTCAGCTGGGAGAGCGCTTGCATGGCATGCAAGAGGTCGGCGGTTCGATCCCGCCTGGCTCCACCATCCCCTACCGCCGAAGCCATGCTGCCGCTGGACGAAGCCGCGCGTCGGTAAACGGCAGCCGTAATAATCAGGCCGAAATTCGCCCGCGTCGAGGCGCCTTTCACCAAGAGCCGGCCAGTAAAATGGCGTTGCCTATGCGCTCGAAATGATTCGGCCGCGAGCGGCGTAGCCGCACCCTCCGGCAGCATCGTACAGCGCCCCGCCCGCCTCCGGAGACTCTCCCCGCAGCACCTTGAGCTCGGCACCCACGAGCGCTTGGCTCCGTCGGATCGCCAGCCCGTTGGCTTCGTTGAGCGCACGCACCTCGCGAAGCTTTGCCAGAAAACCCTGCCACAAAGCCGCCAGCTCCGGGGCCTGAGCCAGCTGCAAGAATTGCTTCATCCCCTGCATGGGCGAGTCACACCCCGCCTCACGCAAGGTGTGCTGGCGAGCGACGTCGATTTGCTCGAGCGCTGCCACGACGTCGCGCTTGTCCCTCGCCAAACGCTCCATTTGCTCGGGTGGGGCTCGGTGCCCCAGCAGGCGGCATTCATCCGCCAGCAGCTGCGCGAGCTGTTCAAGCGCTGCCATCGCATCCTCAATGGAATGGCGAATCCGCGCCGTCGCCGCCATGTTGATCCCGTCAGCCATCTAGCAATTTCTCTAATGCTGTGAATCGTTCCGCAATTCGCTCGACATTCAGCGGATACTCGCCGCGGGCAATCCGCTCACGAATGTCCGCCACTCGTTTCGAATCGATCTCGGGTGTGCGCTCCAGCGCATCGCTCACGGCCTGTAGCCGATCGGATTGCAGGCTGGCGTCCAAACGCTTGGCAGAATGCGCCTCCGCCGACGAGCCTAGCGATTCGGCCCTGGCGTCGTGGGCCCGGTTCTGGCCCGCAACCTGGGACCGCACGACATGCGGTCTGTTCTCGATGGGGCTAGTCATCGCGCAAACTCCCTCAATTCCGTTGGCCTGGGCCGTTACGGCAGTGAAACCCGGGGGCTTTGATACCCCTTGGCTTAGCAATCGACCGCAACGACGAAAACTTTAATCCAACGGAGGATAGCACACCACCTATAGGCTGACCTGCACCTTGTCGGCGTCAATCACCCGACCTTCCACGATACGGTTGGAGGAAAGGTTACGCACCCGCACGATATCACCCTCGACGCCATCCTCCAGCGCTTTTCCCTTCATCGTCACGGTCATCGCGCCCGTGGTCGCGAACAGTATCAGCTCCTGGCCGCGACGGATGAGGCGCGCCGACGTCACGAGTTGCGGCGAGAGCACCTCGCCGGCACGGATCGCCCGACGAGTCTCCAAACCGAGCAACTGCTTCGGTTGCGTATACCACGCGCCGGACAAATCGGCCGGATCGCGTGGCGCGTAGCGGATCGCATCCTCGGTCAAGGCCACACCCCGGGGTAGCGGGCGCGAGGCGACCAACACCTCGATATGTCGTGTGACCCTAACGGGAACGTACAGCCGCCACGGTTTCGGAGCGGAACAGCGCACGCCGACCGTCAAACGACTGGCGTTCAGCTGCCCCTCCGGCACGAATGGTTGAAGCTCGCCACCGCACGCCGCGAGACGAAGACGCGGATCGAGATGCTCGATGATCACTTCATCGACCACGCCGGGGCCTTGGAATTTCTCCTTCACGAATTGAAAAACGGCCTCGTGGATCGCCGCGAGCGACTGATAGCGCCCTTCCGTGGCGCCGACCCCCTGGCCGGTCGCCAGCAGGAGAAGAGCGAGAACGAGCCCGAAGGCAAGTCGTACTCCCAAAATCCGCAGTTGCCGGGTCATGAGGTACACCTTATGCAAATGAACTCAGCATATATATGCATTTCTCCTGCCAACCTCTACCCAGCGGGGCCTATCACGGAAAACGACTGCACAACGTATGGCACGCATATTGCTATATCACCGCCAACTCATTTGCAACGAGGTAAAACGACATGAGCGGTACTTTGGACAAAGCCTTCGGTTTGCCCGCGTCGGCGCTCAAGCTGCGTGCCGAGCGCACCCAGTTCCTGGCGAGCAACATCGCCAACGCGGACACTCCCAACTACAAGGCGCGTGATCTCGACTTCAATGAATCGATGCGACAGGCGAACACCGGCAACGGCACGTTGCGCACGACCGACGCCCGCCATATCGGGTCACAACAGCCCGGCGTCGGAAAATCAACGGTCAAGTACCGCGTGCCGGCCAATCCCTCACTCGACGGCAATACCGTCGAGCTCGACCGTGAGCAGGCGCGCTTCTCCCAGAACACGCTCGAGTATCAGGCGGCCCTGCAGTTTCTCGGTGGCCGCATCCAAAACCTACTCGGCGCCATCAAAGGAAATTGATCATGGCCCTCTTCGATATTTTCGACGTCGCCGGTTCGGCAATGAGCGCACAGGCACTGCGGCTGAATATCACCGCCAGTAATTTGGCAAATGCAGGGACGGTCGCGAGCACAGCCGAGCAGGCCTACAAGGCCCGCCAACCGGTGTTTGCCGCGGCCCTGGATGCGGCCAACGGCGATTCCCCGGCGGTACCGGTGCAGCTGCGCGGCATTGTCACCAGCTCCGCCGCCGCCGAGCCCTTATACCAGCCGAACAATCCGTTGGCCGATGGCAATGGCTATGTCTACCAATCGAATGTGAACACGGTGGAGGCGATGGTGAACATGATCTCGGCGTCACGTTCCTATCAAAACAACGTCGAGGTGGTGAGCACCTCGCGCGACCTCCTGTTGCAGACCTTGAAGCTCGGAAGCTAAGGGCCGGAGGCCAGTAATGCTCGACTTATCGGCGTTGACCGGAAACGGTGTCGGCGGTGCTGCGGATGCCTCCCAGCCCGCCTCCAAACAAGTGAGCCAGGACGATTTCCTCAAGATGATGGTCGCGCAGCTGCAGAACCAGAATCCGCTGAAGCCGATGTCCAACGGCGAGTTTCTGACGCAAATCGCCCAGTTCACCTCGGCCTCGGGAATCGACCAGTTGCACGGCTCCTTTCAGGCATTCCAGACCAACATGCAAGGCAATCTGGCCCTGCAAGCTGCCTCGCTGGTCGGGCGTCAAGTCGTTGTCGACTCCGATCGCGGCTATCTGCCGGCCGACGGAACAATGGAGGCCAGCGTGCAGCTGCCCACGGCCGTCAGCAATCTGACGGTTGCCGTGCTGGACGATGCGGGGCAGGTCGTGCACCGCATCGAACTCGGTCCACAGCCCGCCGGAGAGGCGGCACTTCATTGGGACGGTAGAAACGCTGAAGGCAAGGCTATGCCGTCCGGCGCCTATCAGCTGCAAGCGCAATCGCAGATCGATGGGCAGAGTGTGTCGCTGCCGATGCGAGCACCGGCGCGAGTCGATAGCGTGACGCTTGGAGCGGGCCAGAGCCTCGAGCTCAATCTCGATGGCCTGGGCGCAGTCAGCCTTGATGCAGTTACTCAAGTCAAATAAGCACGGAGGAAATGGCGCATGTCATTTGAAACAGCCTTGACCGGTCTCAACGCGGCGTCTGCGGACCTGGACGTAACCGGCAATAATGTGGCGAACAGCGCGACGACGGGGTTCAAATTCTCGCGCGCCGAATTCGCCGATCTCTACGCGACGAGCAATCTTGGGATGGCGCGCACGTCCATCGGCCAGGGTACTCGGCTCGCCTCGGTGTCCCAGCAGTTCACCCAGGGTCAGTTCGATTTCACGGGCAACACCCTGGATCTCGCCGTAAATGGCACCGGATTCTTCGCATTGAACGATAACGGTGCCACGACCTATTCACGCAACGGGGCATTCGAGCTCGATCGCGATGGCTACATCGTCGATGGGCACGGCCATCGTCTGACCGGTTATCTCGCCGGGCCAAACGGCAGTATCGGTGGAGCCCAGGGGGACCTCCAGGTCAACGTCGGCAACGTCGCCCCCAAGGCGAGCGCCAACATTGGCCTGAGCGCGAACCTCGACTCCGGGGCCGCGGCCATCGGGACCGCCTTCGATCCTGCGGACCCTGCGACTTACAACTTCTCCACGTCGACGACGGTCTATGACGCCCAGGGTAAGGACCATTTCGCGACGCTCTATTTCCAAAAGCAAAGCGATAACGTCTGGGACGTCTACGTCGACGGCGACGACGGTACTGGGACGAAGGGCCCCACTACCGTGACGTTCGACAGCGCCGGTCAGTTCGTCTCCACAAGCGGAGCCACGACTTTCCCGTTCAATTACGCCGGCGCCGGCACGTCGAATATCAGCGTCGATTATTCGTCGCTGACCCAGTATGGCTCCGTGTTCGACGTCAAATCGCTGTCGCAGGATGGCTATTCGGCCGGGCAATTCGCAGGCCTCGCGGTAGAGGACGACGGCCGTATCCTCGCCCGTTTCACCAACGGTCAATCCCAGGCACTCGGCCAGATCGCCCTGAGCCGCTTCGCCAGCCCGGGAAATCTCCGCCAAGTCGGTGACACCCATTGGGTGGAGAGCTTCGAGTCCGGAGCGCCGGTCACCGCCGCGCCAGGCTCCTCGGGCGTGGGCTCGATTCAGGGCGGGGCGTTGGAGAAGTCGAACGTCAACCTGACCGAGCAGTTGGTGCACATGATCACGGCTCAGCGCAACTTCCAGGCGAACTCCCAGATGATCAGCACCCAGGATCAGATCACCCAGAGTGTCCTGAATATTCGCTAAGTCAACGGCGCGGTCGTCAGCCGGTGACCGCGCTCCGCACCGGGAGCAGTACAGTTTATGGACAGGTTTCTCTACATCGCTATGACCGGGGCCAAGCACGCGCTGAAGGCCCAGCAGGTCAACAACCATAACCTGGCCAACGCCAATACGCCGGGATTCCGCGCCGATCTGGACGGTCTGTTGAGCCAATCGGTGACGGGGCCGGGATACGCAAGCCGGGTGTATTCCGTGGAGACCGCATTAGGGAGCTCGATGACGCCGGGACATCTGACAAGCACCGGCCGTTCGCTCGATGTCGCGGTCAATGGCGAGGGGTGGTTTGCGGTGCAGGCCAGGGACGGCACCGAGGCCTATACGCGCCGCGGCGACCTGCAGATTGCCAATGGTGGGCTTCTGCAAACGGGTGATGGCCACTTGGTATTGGGCAACGCGGGACCGGTGGCGATTCCGCCGGCCAAACAGATCACCGTCGGTCAGGACGGCACGATTACGATCATCCCGGTCGGACAGTCGGACAATGCGCCGGTTGTCCTCGATCGTCTGCGCCTAGTGAACCCGCCGTCTACGGCGCTGCGCAAGGGAGACGATGGCCTGTTTCGCCTCAACGGTGGCGAGCCGGCCGAGGTGGATGCCGGGGTCAGCATTGCCTCCGGCGCGTTAGAGGCGAGCAATGTGAATACCGTGGACGCGCTGGTGAATATGATCGACAACGCTCGCCATTTCGAGACATACGTCAAACTCATGGAAACGGCCAAATCCAACGACGAGGCCGCTCAGCGGTTGCTGCGTGCCTCGTGACGCCGAGGGCACATAATTTGCAATTAACAGATGTAACGCAAGCACTTTCAAGGAGGATGCACTCATGAATCCCGCTCTTTGGGTTGCCAAAACAGGACTCGACGCGCAGCAGACGCGCATGTCGACGGTCGCCAATAATCTGGCGAATGTAAACACCACGGGCTTCAAGAAGGACCGTGCCAAATTCGAGGATTTGGTCTATCAGACCGTCCGTCAAGCCGGCGGGCAGTCCTCACAGAGCACCCGGCTTCCCAGCGGCCTGATGCTGGGCACCGGCGTGCGGGTGGCCGCCACGGAGAAGGCATTCACGCAGGGCAATATCGTGCAAACCGGGAATGCCCTGGATCTGGCGATCAACGGCCGGGGCTTTTTCCAGATCCTGCAGCCCGACGGCAGCGTGGCCTACAGTCGCGACGGGTCCTTTCAGATTGACAATCAAGGACAAGTCGTCACCGACGACGGACTCCCGCTGCAGCCGACCATCAACATTCCCGCCAACGCCCAGAGCGTAACCGTGGGGGCGGACGGCACGGTGAGCGTGCAAATTCCGGGCTCGGCGACCCCGACACAGGTGGGCAACCTCCAGCTCACCGACTTCATCAATCCCGCCGGACTGAAACCCATCGGCCGCAATTTGTTCGTCGAGACCGGCGCGAGCGGCTCGGCCCAGCCCGGAACACCGGGTCTCAATGGCCTCGGCTCGGTGCAGGCGGGCGCCCTGGAGAGTTCCAACGTCAACATCGCCGAGGAGCCCGTGAACATGATCGAGACTCAGCGCGGCTTCGAGACCAACACGCGCGCGATTCAGACCGCGGATCAAATGCTGCAGTTCATTACCAACAATCTCTGACGTTGCGGGCTATTCGGCGGAGGGAAACCATGCGAATCGTCATTGTCATCCTAGCAGGGCTGGTGCTCTGCGGCTGCGCCACCACCCCGTCACAGCCGCCGCGGGCGCTGCCCGAGCCCACGCTGGAGCAGCCCCCCAAGGCGGTCAACGGCTCCATCTACCAGGCCGGCTATGACGTTCGCCTCTACGAGGACCGCACGGCCCGCCGCGTCGGGGATATCGTCACGATCACGCTCGCTGAAGAGACAAACGCCAGCAAAGACGCGAACACACAACTCGGGCGCCAGTACAGCTACGCTCTGCCCACCCCGACGCTTATGGGCAAACCGCTCGTTTACAACGGCACCCCGGTTTCGTTTGACGTCAACAGCGATCAGGACTTCAAGGGCGGCGGAAGCGCGAGCCAGAGCAACGCGCTCTCCGGGGTCATCACCGCGACCGTCGTGCGCGTCAAGCCCAACGGCAATCTGGTGCTACAGGGGCAGAAAAAGCTCACGCTCAACCGAGGGGACGAGTACGTCACCCTCACCGGAGAGGTGCGTCCCTACGACATCGGCCCCGGCAACACCGTGCCCTCGACCCGGGTCGCGAATGCCCGCATCAGCTACACGGGCGACGGCGCCTTGGCCGATAGCAGCCGCGTAGGCTGGCTCTCGCGCCTGTTCATGAGCGTTATATGGCCCTTTTAGGATCGCTACTCAACTGATCGGAGAGTCGAGGGAATGACACAGCGCATCAACCGTTTGCTGGCCTTCGGGTTGCTCCTGATCGCCACCGTGGTCCAGGCCGAGCGCATCAAGGATCTCGCCTCGGTGGCGGGGGTGCGGCCCAATCAGCTCGTGGGCTATGGGTTGGTGGCGGGCTTGGACGGCACCGGGGATCAAACCAGCCAGACACCGTTTACCGTGCAAAGCATCCGCGCCATGCTGGCATCGCAGGGCATTCAGCTGCCGGCCGCCCAGCTCCAACGGATGCAGCTCAAGAACGTGGCCGCCGTCATGGTGACTGCAGAGCTGCCGGCTTTCGCCAAGCCGGGGCAACAGATCGACGTGACCGTCTCCTCCCTCGGCAACGCCAAAAGCCTGCGTGGTGGCAATCTGCTGATGACCCCGCTCAAGGGCGTCGACGGCAGCGTCTATGCGATGGCGCAAGGAAATTTGCTCGTCAGCGGCTTCGGCGCATCGGGCCGGGACGGTTCTAAGATCGTCGTCAATGTGCTCAGCACCGGGCGTATTCCGCACGGAGCGACCGTTGAGCGCGCCGTCGCTTCACCCTTTGCCCTGGGCGAGTCGATCGTTCTCAACCTCCACACGCCGGATTTCACCACCGCGCAACGGGTCGCCAAGCGAGTCAATGACACGCTCGGGCCGGAAAGCGCAGAAGCCTTGGACGCGGTTTCCGTCAAAGTAACGGCGCCCCGCGATGCCAATCAGCGCGTGAGCTTCATCTCCTACCTGGAGAATCTGGAGGTCGCCCCGGGCGCGGCCCCTGCCCGGGTGATCGTCAATGCCCGCACCGGAACCATCGTTATCGGCAGTCATGTGCAGGTGCGGCCTGCGGCCATCACCCACGGCAGCCTCACGGTGACGATCAGCGAAAACACCCGGGTGAGCCAGCCCTCGGCGTTCGCACAACGGGGCCAGACGGTGGTCAATCCGCAATCCGACGTGCAGATCACCGAGGACAAGAGGCCGATGTTCCTGTTCGCGCCCGACACCGAGCTCTCCGCGATCGTCGAGGCGGTAAACCGCGTCGGCGCCTCGCCGAGCGACTTGGTAGCAATCTTGCAAGCATTGAAGCAAGCCGGCGCGCTACGCGCCGAGCTCATCGTTATCTGATCGCCGCCGCGAGAGCAGGAGTATCGCTCAGCCATGACCGTCCCGAACTCCACTTCATACGGCAATGCGCTCGACGGCCGCGGCTTGCATGAGCTGCGCCGTGAACTGCGCAATCCGACGCCCGAGTCGATGCGCGCCGTGGCCAAGCAGTTCGAGTCGCTGTTCGTGCAGACCTTGCTGAAGAGCATGCGGGCCGCCACGCCGGGGGATTCGCTTTTTGGCGGGCAAGGGGTCAAGCAATACCAGTCACTGCTCGACCAGCAGATCGCAAGCAACATCTCAGAGGGGCGCGGCGTGGGGCTCGCCGCGATGGTGGAGCGCCAACTCCTTGGGCGGAGCGCTTCAAGCACAGCGGCCCCGGCAGCGCCGAGCGAGCACCCGCTGGCGGCCTACCGGCGCCACGCGATCGCCGCGCCGGCCCCCGCTGAGGCGGCGGCAGCGCCCGCCGCGAGCGGCCAGGCGACCCCGTGGGAGTCGCCCCAGTCTTTTGTGCGCTCGATCTACCCGGTGGCCCAGCGCACCGCCGAGTCCCTTGGTGTGCCGCCCGAGACCCTGATCGCTCAGGCCGCGCTCGAAACCGGCTGGGGAGAGCACGTGCTGCGGCGGCCGGACGGTCGCTCCAGCTTCAACCTATTCAACATCAAGGCCCATGGCGGCTGGCGTGGCGATACGGTGCGGGTGGCGACGCTGGAATATCGCGATGGCGTGGCAAGGCGCGAGGGCGCCGATTTTCGAGCCTACGGCTCGCTTGAGGAGGCCTTCGCCGACTACGCCGACTTCCTGCGCCGCCAGCCGCGTTATGCCGATGCGCTCGACAGCGGTGGCGACGCGTTGCATTTCCTCCACGGCTTGCAGCGCGCGGGCTACGCGACGGATCCCGCCTACGCCGAGAAAATCCGGCGCATCATGGAAAGCGAGCGGCTGCAGATCGGCCAGGCGGAATTCAAGAAAACGGCTGACAGGACGAATATCTAATGAGGACTGTGCCGGCCTATAGGCGGCTACGAGGGGAGAGCTCATCCCATGGGTGATGTGTTCAGCAGCGGCATCTCCGGCTTGCTCGCCTTTCAGCGCGCGATCAACACGACCGCGCACAATATCGCCAACGTCAACACGGAAGGCTATAGCCGCCAGCGTGCCGAGCTCGCCGCGCGTGCGCCGGATGCCTATGGCAATGGCTTCGTGGGTGCCGGCGTGCAGGTCACAAGCACGATCCGGGCGTTCGACCAGAGCCGGCAGACCGCGGTACAGACGAGCTCCTCGGAGCATCAACGTCTTGCGACGCTCGCCGATTACGCCGGGCGCATCGACAACTTGCTTGCCGACCAGACGGCCGGGCTTTCGCCGACGTTGCAGGCATTCTTCGACAAAGTTCAGGACGTCGCGACCGATCCCTCGTCCGTGCCCGCCCGGCAGACGCTGTTTTCCGCGGGCCGGAACCTGGTCTCCCGGCTGCACTCTCTCGACGGCCAGCTCGGCCAGTTGGGTGCGGAAGTCGAGCAGCAGCTGCAAGGCCAGGTGGAGCAAATCAATCACCTTGCCGAGCAGATCGCCCAGCTCAATGAGTCGATCGTCGGCGCACAGGCGAGCGCGGGTGGGCAGCCAGCCAATGATCTGCTCGATCAGCGCGATACCCTGGTAACGAAGCTCTCCTCGCTGGTATCGACCAAGACCGTTGCCGCGGATAACGGAAGCATCGACGTCTTCGTGGGTAACGGTCAGACGCTGGTGGGCCAGTTCAGCGCCAATCGTCTACAAAGCCTGCCGGGACGCAGCGACCGAGCGCTTTCGGAGATCGCCATCACCGGCAGCGACGGCACGCCCGTCAATATAACGTCCAACATCCAGGGTGGCTCGCTCGGAGGACTGCTGGATTTCCGACGCGAAGTCCTCGAGCCCACCAGTGACCGCCTTGGCTTGATCGCGACCAGCATCGCCGAGGCGGTCAACAGTCAGAATCGGCTCGGGTTGCAATTCGCCGACACGCCGAGCGGGCAGCTCGGCAGTGATATTTTTCGAGTCGCGCAACCGCAGGTCCTCAGCGATCAGGGCACGGTTGGAACGCCCGATGCCGGCCTTGCTCGGCTCGATCCGAGCGCGGTGGGGGCATTGACCGGCGCAAACTACCGGCTGAGCTACACTGGCAGCGGTTGGACGTTGTCCAATCTGAGCACCGATACCGCCACCGCGATCAGCAGCGTACCCCAGAGTGTCGACGGAATGCTCATCGACGTCTCCAAGGTCTCGGGCGCGGTGGCCGGGGATTCCTTTCTGGTTCGTCCGACCCGCGGGGGCGCTGGCGGTATCGACATGGCCATCACCCGGGCCAGCGAGATTGCCGCGGCCGCCCCCGTGCGAGTGGCCGAGGCGACAACCGCCTCGGGGACACCGCAAAACCAAGGCAGTGGTAAAATCGCCGACGTACGCGTATCAAGCGCTGCCTCGCTGCCGCTCAGCGCCCCCTACACCTTGACCTTCGATGCCGGCAACAATCGCTTCCTGGTCAACGGCGACCCGAGCACCACCATCGCTTATAACCCCAGCATGGACAGCAACGGCGTCTCGCGATCCCTCCCCGGCCTCGGCGGCGTGCAGTTCACGCTCTCCGGGCAGCCCAGCGATGGAGATCAATTTACGATCGAGAACAACAGCAACGCCGTGGGCGATAACAGCAATATCCTCGAACTCGGCAAGCTGGCGAGCACCGGCATTCTGGATGGCGGCAACGCGACTTTTCAGGAAACCTACAGCGGTCTCGTCAGCGAGGTGGGCACGGCGACCTTGCGCGCCACCACCAATCGCGATGCCCAGGAGAGCGTGCTGAATCACGCCAAGGCCGCGCGGGAGGCGGTCTCCGGCGTGAACCTAGACGAAGAAGCCGCCAACCTACTCCAATATCAACAGGCCTATCAGGCATCGGCGCAAGCGATCTCCATCGCCAATACGCTGTTCGACTCCCTGTTGGCGGCCGTGAGAGGGTAGCCTTGATGCGAATCTCGACTAATCAGTACCAACAGCTCAGTCTGAACGCCCTGCTCAATCAGCAGAGCCGACTGTCCAAAGTGCAGCAGCAAATCGCGAGCGGGCAGCGCATACTCACTCCGGCCGACGATCCGGCCGGCGCCGCCCTCTCGCTGGAGCTTGCCGAGTCTCTCGGCTCCATTGAGGCGTACAACCGTAGCGCCGATCAGATCGAGCCGCGGATGCGGCTCGAAGAATCGGTCCTGAATGAGGCGCAGAACGTTGTCCAGCGCCTGCGCGAACTCGCGGTGCAGGCCAATAACGCCACCCAGACGGCCGCCGACCGTAAACAGATCGGCGCCGAAGCGCGTCAAAGCTTCGAGCAACTCGTGCAGTTGGCCAACAGCACCGACGGCAACGGGGAGTATTTGTTCTCCGGGCTGCAGAGCCAAACGCGACCGTTTCTACAGGTCGGCAACGAGGTCACCTATCAAGGCGATCAGGGTCAGCGGACGACGCGGATCGCCCCCGATCGCCAATTGGCGAGCACTCACACAGGCTATGAAGTGTTCATGCAGATGCGCACTGGCGACGGGCGATTCGTCGGTGAAGCAGCAAGTGCCAATACAGGAAGCGGCGTCATCGCTCCGATCAGCATCACCGATCCGGGCGCCCTGACGGGCTCATCCTACACGTTGACCTTCGACACCGACCTCTCCGGCGATTTGACCTATACCCTATCCCAGGATGGCACACCGACGACGACGCAGCCGTACGACTCCAGTCAGCCGATTCGCTTCGACGGCCTGAGCGTGTCGTTCGACGGAACGCCGGCAAAAGGCGATCAATTCAGCGTTACGCCGAGCGGCTTCCAATCGCTGTTCGATACGGTCGAGCGGTTCGCCACGGCGCTGGAAAGCGCCGAGGATGGGGAGCGCGGCAGCGCCGCGTTTCAAAACGTCGGCAATCAGACGCTGCAGAATCTCGACCAGGCGCTCAATCAGCTACTCACGATTCGCGCCGAGGTAGGTGGCCGGTTGAACGCCTTGGAAAGCGGACGGGAGGCTAACGATGCAGCCACGCTCAACCTCCAAGCCGCCAAGAGCGCCATCGATGATCTCGATTATGCCAGTGCAGTAAGCAAGCTCCAGCAGCATCTCATTGGCTTGCAGGCGGCCCAGCAGAGCTTCGCCAAGATTCAGGGGCTCAGTTTGTTCAATTATCTCTGATGCCTTGTGGCAATCCCGCACGGACGGCCAAGGCGATTCTCACGAGCGGGGCCGGCTGCCAGTGTTGCAAAAGCGCACCCTATGCCGCGCTCTGCCTCGAGCCCCGGCGGCCTTCTGCTCGAGTCGAGAGCGCGAGCCCGAGTCATGCATCAATGCAGGGTGGCACGCCGTACGCGGGTGTCCTTCAGCACCGTCACCACATCCTGCTCCCAGGACTTGGCCAGCTTGGACTGCGCCACGATGGCGGATACCTCATCGTCCGTCATGGGCGAGCCCTGCTCCTCGTCGACCACGTGAACGGGATCCCGGTATTCATCGCGCAACTCGTAAGCACGCTCCCCGCTCGCGGTGTCCCCCACGCGCAACGTAATCTCATCGGTCTCCACGACCGCCCACCAATTGACCTGAGCCGTCCAGCCTTGGGAATTGGAATATAGGGAAACGCCCGCGAGCTCGTGCCGCTTTGCGGTCGCAGTATCGATGACATGAACGCTGCTCGTCACATGGCCGAACGGCACCTCATCCAATAGCCGAAGCAGCTTCCCCTTTTCGATTCGATGGTCCTGTTTCACGCCCTCACCTTGATCGCGCCGGCCGAAACCCTATCAGAACATGCGCCTTCAATACTATTCGTCCGCCGCGTCCACGACAAGGGCATAATCACCGGCGGGGATCTTCTGCGGTATGCTCGATTAAACAATTGCGCTAGGATAAAAAAACCGCCGGACGTGCATAGGGGAATCAAACGACCCAACGCCCTCACCCTCTCAAGCCGCATTGGGGCAATCTCACTGACCTCCACCGAATTCGCTCCGAGGCGGTCGCGGCGCCGTATGCGCCAGATGCATCCGGGCCAAGACTCCATAAACTGCGATGCGCCCACGTTTTCGTCACTCTTTTACGCAAACGGCAATCACAGAAAATGCATACCGACTCGCAAAGTAATTCGGCGTTTTGTGATCTAGCTGAATTTGCGCACTGCGACATTGTGTATGATCTATCAAATCGGCGAAGTCGCCGTTAATACGCCAACAAAACATAATGCAACAATGTCGGCACGGGTTCGTTGCCGGCCTAAGTGCAGATCTTGTTGAATCATCCGGATTGAGGAATGGAGAAGATAACGCAACCCAATCGCATCACGAGAGATTTCGATCTTGCGTCCATGAGCCGGGAAGAACTCGAGGCGCTACTTGCGCAAGTCGACGGGGAACTCGAGGCCCGCGCGTTTGAAGATAACCTCAGACGCGAAGTGGAATATCATCTACGCAAAAGAAATTGGCCGGCCCGGCGCAATGGCGGTGGGCGCCGATGCTGACCGGCGGTTGGCTTCTACTGCCACAGCGGCACCCCCTTGCGGCGGAAGAACGGCGAAAGAATGACGCCCGCCATGAAACCGCCGATATGGGCGCGAAACCCGGTGCCCGGGTCGGCACCCAGTGCCGAGAGCAGCAGTTGCAGAATGAACCAGAGACCGAGCACCAGCACGGCCGGCAACCGTATTAGCTGTGTCACCCGCCCCAAGGGTATCAGCGCCAGTACATTGGCGCGGGGGAAGAGCATCGCGTAAGCGCCCAGTACGCCCGATATGGCGCCGCTCGCCCCTATCATTGGCTCGGTCGAATACGGCTCCGGGTACGCCTGAGCAATCGCCGCGATGACACCTGCCACCACATAGAAAAACAAGTAGCGCCGATGGCCCATACGGTCTTCAACGTTCTCGCCAAATAGCCACAGATAAAAGAGGTTGCTCAGCAAATGCATCCAGCTTTTATGCAGGAACATTGACGTCAGCGGCGTGAATACCGGCGGAATGAGAGTGACATCGGCCGATAAATGCGCGCTGCCGATCAATGTTGCCGGAATCGTGCCCAAGCCGTACACGGCATGCACTTGTGCCAGGGGATCCAGCGTCACCTGCCAGCTGAATATGCCGAAACACAGTGCAATCAGAATGAGATTGACGAACGGGATTTCGCCGCTGGGCCGATCGTCGCGCAGCCGAACCATGTCGATGGGATGGGGCCTTGGCTTCGACCAGCGCATGCCAGATCGCCTACCGGGAACCGGTAGCCCGCCTCTTACTCGTCCTTCAGCCGTGGCCGCCCACCACGGCAGCGCCACGGCTCGATCGGATCCGTTTAACGGCTCGCCGCGACGCCAGGACCTGTGACCAGAAGGGCAAGCGATCACCGGAGCGACCTTGAGCCGCCTCGCGTCGTAACCGTGGACGCGCGGTGTCGCACCGGAGCAAGCTCCGATGAAGGAGCAAGCTCCAATGAGGTACCTTATATAAGGAGTGCCCGCGCAACCACGCGCACGCTAAAGGATACATTGCGAAGAATTCCTCATAACTCGGCTGTGAGCAAACACGTTACCAAAGTAGGGTACACCGAACCGCGCAAGCGAGCATCAGTCAGCAACAACGCCTTGCGCATCCGCGCGGATAAAGCGCCCTGAGAGGAATGCGCGAGTCCAGTCAGTGGGCAAGCTTACCGCTACTCCGGCGCGGACATGGATGCTTGCGGACGGCGGATGGTTGAGGAGCGGAGGTTGATAACGCAACCACGGGGGAAGCGGCCACGACGCCAAGTTGCACAGCCTTGTCATCCCTCTCCGCGCACTTACTACGATAAAGAATATTCAAATGCTTATTTATGATTGTTGTGTATAGTCAAGCAGCGCTATCCTCGGACACTCGCAGAATCGGGATGCGGAGAGGAGCGCACCATGGCCGGGCCCCTGTTGGATACGAATAGCCCGCTGAACGCCGAGCAGGCCGCGCAGCTCAATCAGTTGCTGTCGACGCTACACAGCGAGCAGCTGACCTGGATCAGCGGCTACCTCGCCGGGCTCGCCGCCGCCGGCGGCGGCGCCGCGAATGCCGGATAGGCCGAAGCGACCACCACAGAGCCGCTGCCGGAACTCATCATCCTGTGCGGCTCGGAAACGGGTAAAGCCCAGGGCATTGCCGAGTTGGCGGCCGTGCGCGCCCGGCGCGTCGGTGTCGAG
>NZ_JBXWZQ010000066.1:0-17251 GCF_059432795.1 Nitrococcus sp.
ATTCCCGCCGTTGCGTCCAGCGGCGAGGGGTCTCTGCGTCTCGCCTCGGGTCGGACCGTCATTAGCGTGGGCCTGGCCATGAAATACTGCGCTGATCCGGACCAAATGAGGAGACCGGTTGTCTAACAGGGGGCTCTGACGCCAGTCACCGTTTAAGCGGGCACGGCACCCAAGAGTGCGGCTGTGGCGCTATTCGTTCGCCTGCTGGTCGACGGCCTCGGTGCGCTGCATGATCAGTGGCAAGTAATGGCGACCATCATTGCCGTGGGTTCGCTCGCCGTGGGTAATCTCTTCGCGTTGGTGCAGAGCAATATCAAACGCATGCTGGGCTATTCCACGATCGCGCACGTCGGTTTCCTGTTTCTCGGCTTCATTGCCGGGACGGACGAGGGCTATGCTGCGGCTTTGTTCTATGCCATTACCTACGGCTTGATGGCCGCCGGTGCCTTCGGTGTCGTGATCCTGCTGTCGAGGCGCGGTTTTGAAGCCGACCTCATCGAGGACATGAAAGGTATCAATGACCGGCATAGCGGCTTCGCTGTGATAATGCTGATTCTGATGTTTTCCCTGACCGGTGTTCCGGGAACGGTGGGGTTTTATGCGAAATGGCTTGTCCTCAAATCGGTTATCGATGTGGGTATGGTATGGCTGGCCGTCGTTGCCGTGATTTTCGCGGTGATTGGTGCATTTTATTATCTCCGGGTAGTCCGGATGGTCTATTTCGATCGCCTCGATGAAGGCGGTCCGCTGGAAGCACCGGCCGGACTGCGAATCGTGCTGGCGAGCAACGGTCTGGCGGTGCTCGCGCTGGGAATCTTTCCGGACTCCCTGATCGTCGCCTGTAAGGCAGCGTTTTCCGGGTGATTACCGGTCATGGGGCACCTTTGCAGCGTAAGCCTTTCAAGCCTTCGCGGAGTCTCGCAAGCGGTTTGCAAAGCGTGCAATTCGCACCAGCGTGCGGTGATTGGACAATTATCTGGCGGATGCCTCTTGCGTAACTCAGGCAGTATCAATAGTATATTGGTCGAATCGTTGCGGGGTGGAGCAGTCTGGCAGCTCGTCGGGCTCATAACCCGAAGGTCGCAGGTTCAAATCCTGCCCCCGCTACCAGGCGTCTTATAAAAAAGGCCGTTCGCGGCCTTTTTTTGTAGCTGGCTCCCCGCGGGGAGCCAGCGTCGATTGCGGTGTATGGGCCTAGGGCCCATTTTTTGTTTTGGAAAACCGCACGGATGGCAGCGCACGACACATTGACGAAGTTGGTGGAACCGGTCGTCGTGGCGATGGGCTATGAGCTCGTCGGTATCGAATATCGACCCAATAAACGTCGGGCCCTGCTGCGGATTTATATCGACAAGGTAGACGGCGTCAGCGTCGAGGATTGTGCGTTGGTCAGCAATCAGGTCAGTGGGGTTCTCGATGTGGAGGAGCCGCTCAGCGGGCAGTATACCCTGGAGGTGTCTTCGCCTGGCCTGAGGCGTCCCATATTCAAGGCTTCAGATTATGATCGCTTTGCCGGAGAGCTGGTCCACATACGCATACAGGGCACCTTGGAGGGCCGGCGCAGGATACATGGGATTCTGCGTGGTCTGCGGGCGGGCTGTGTGATTATCGTTGAAAACGGAGTCGAAATCAGTGTGCCGCTGGATCGCGTGGACAAGGCCCACTTGGAGCTGGAGGCGTGATGTGCCTGTGAGGCTGGAGACGCGAACATGAGCAAAGAGGTCCTGTTGGTTGTTGACGCTATCTCCAACGAAAAAGGTGTCAGCAAGGAAGTCATCTTCGAGGCAATCGAGGCGGCACTCGCCTCGGCGACGCGTAAACGCCACCCTGGCGATATCGACGCACGCGTGGCTGTGCACCGAGCCACCGGTGAGTATGAAACGTTTCGGCGGTGGCTGGTCGTTGAGGACGCGGATTCGGTTCAGTTCCCGGAACGGGAGATAGCATTGGCTGAGGCACAGGCCCAGGCGCCGAACATCGAGGTCGGCCAATACGTCGAACAGCCCATGGAATCCGTCGAGTTCGGCCGCATTGCCGCGCAGGCTGCAAAGCAGGTGATCGTGCAGAAAGTGCGCGAAGCCGAGCGGGCAAAAGTGGTCGCCGCCTACAAGGACCGTCAGGGCGAGCTCATGACAGGCGTCGTCAAGCGGGTCGAACGCGGCAACGTGTTCCTCGACCTCGGTGGCAACGCCGAGGCATTCATTGCGCGCGAGGACATGATCCCCCGCGAAGCGGTTCGCGCCGGCGATCGGCTGCGCGGCTGGCTCCGGGAAATATGCACCGAAGCTAGGGGACCACAGCTGGTGGTCAGTCGCACGGCACCGGAGTTCTTGATCGAGCTGTTCAAGCTGGAGGTGCCGGAGGTTAGCCAGGATCTGCTGCAACTCATGGGCGCGGCCCGGGATCCGGGTCAACGGGCGAAGATTGCGGTGCGCGCCTTGGATGCACGGATTGATCCGGTGGGTGCCTGCGTGGGGATGCGCGGCTCGCGGGTGCAGGCCGTCTCCAATGAGCTGGCGGGGGAGCGAATCGACATTATTCTCTGGGACGAAAACCCTGCCCAGTTCGTTATCAACGCAATGGCACCGGCCGAGGTCGAATCGATTATCGTCGATGAGGACCGTCACAGCATGGACATCGCCGTCTCTCAGGAACAGCTCTCACAGGCTATTGGCCGCGGCGGGCAGAACGTGAGGTTGGCCGGCGAGCTGACCGGATGGGAACTCAATGTGATGACCTCGGATGAGGCGCAAGCCAAGAGCGAGGCCGAAGCCGACGAACTCATCGAGCTTTTCGTCGACAGCCTCAATGTCGACGAGGAGGTTGCCGAAATACTCGTGCGCGAGGGCTTTTCCAGCGTGGAGGAAGTCGCCTACGTGCCGGTTGCCGAGTTCCTTGAGATCGAGGAATTCGATGAAGAGGTCGTGGAAGCACTGCGCAACAGCGCCCGGGACGTGCTGCTTACCCGCGAGCTAGCGGAAGCCGAACAAGAGCAGGCCGCCCAACCCTCAGCAGAGCTGCTGGCACTGGAGGGCATGGACGAGGTGCTTGCCCGGCAACTTGCCGCGCGTGGCGTGATCACAGTGGAGGACTTGGCAGATCAGTCCGTGGATGAGCTTATGGAAATCGAGGGCATGGATGAGCAACGCGCCGCAGCGCTGATCATGAAGGCGCGCGAGCCGTGGTTTGCTGATTTGGGCGATTCGATCTGATCTTGGCGCCGGCGAAGTGGGTGCGCGGTCCTCGCTTGACGACGGAGACAGTGTCCCGACCGAGCGCATCTGGCGTGGTAGGAAGGGGACCGGAGGTTATGAATATATGGCGAGTACGACGGTAAGAGAATTCGCGGAGGTGATCGGTATTCCGGTTGATCGCCTCCTGAGCCAGCTCAGCGATGCCGGTCTGCAGGGCAGGGAGCCTGATTCGCCAATATCGGAAGCGGACAAGTCGGCGTTGTTAGGTCATTTGCGTCAAGCTCATGGTGATAAAGAATCGGACGCCGCCCCCGGTCCACGCCAGATCACGCTCAAGCGCAAGAGTCATAGTCAGATTACGCTGCCATCCTCCAGCGACCGCGGCCGAGGCGTGCGACATTCACGCACCGTGAACGTGGAAGTACGCAAGCGCCGGACCTACGTCAAACGCAGCGTCGTGCAGGCCGAGCAGCATGAGCGTGAGTCACGTGCGCTCCAGGACGCCCTTCAGGACGAGCTGCGCGAAGCAGAGGCTCGCGAGGCCGACGAGCATCGTCTGCGCGCCGAGGAGGAGGCGAGGGAACAAGCCGAACCGAACGAGCCGTCGGCTCCCGTGGCCGAGGTGGAGGAGCCGGCCGGTGAACCCGCCGTGGAGCAAGAGCCGGTCGTCCTCGAGTCAGTTGCACAGGCGGTAACCGCGGAGGAGGCCGAGGCCGAAGCAGCCCGCCTCAAGAAGGATAAGGAGGAAGAACGCGAGCGCAAGCGCCTGGAGGCGGAGGCACGCCGCGAGCGGGAATCGGAGGAGCGCGCGGCGCGCAAAGCGGAACGCGGCAAAGGGAAAAGCAAGAAACGCGTACGGGAGGTAGCCAGACCCACGGGGTTGCGCGGGGCCAGGCGCGTACGCAAGGGGTCAGCGAGCGAGCAGCTTCAACAGGTCTTCGAGAAGCCGACGGCCCCCGTTGTTCGAGAGGTCATCGTTCCGGAGATGATCACGGTCGGCGAACTGGCGCAACGTATGAGCATCAAGGCGGCTGACCTTATCAAGGAGATGATGAAACAGGGGGTCATGGCCAACATCAACCAAGCCATTGATCAGAACATGGCCGTGTTGCTGGTTGAAGAGATGGGGCATCGGCCCAGAATCGTCAAAGACAGCGCCATTGAGGACGAAGCCCTGGCCGGGACCGCCGAGCCGGAAGGAGAGCGCGTCGCCCGCGCCCCCGTTGTCACCATCATGGGACACGTGGATCACGGCAAGACGTCCTTGCTGGATTATATCCGCCGAACCAAAGTCGCGACCGGTGAGGCCGGCGGCATTACCCAGCACATTGGGGCCTACCACGTTCGCACCGCGCAGGGAATGATCACCTTTCTGGACACCCCAGGTCATGAAGCCTTTACGGCCATGCGGGCGCGCGGTGCGCAAATCACCGACGTCGTCATATTGGTGGTGGCCGCCGACGATGGCGTCATGCCGCAGACGGAGGAGGCAATCAAGCACGCTCGTGCCGCAGGGGTGCCGATTGTCGTTGCCGTCAACAAAACGGACAAAGCGGATGCTGACCCGGAGCGGGTCAAACAGGAACTCACGCAGTACGGCGTCATACCAGAGGAATGGGGCGGCGACACACAGTTCGTGAACGTATCGGCCAAGCCCGGGCAGGCCGTTGACCAGCTCCTGGAGGCCATCCTCCTGCAGGCAGAGCTCCTCGAGCTGAAGGCAGTGTGGGATTGTCCTGCGCTCGGCGTGGTGATCGAGTCCAGTCTCGATAAAGGGCGCGGACCCGTCGCTACGGTGCTGGTGCGCCACGGCGTGCTGCGCAACGGCGATTTCATACTTTCCGGTACGGAGTACGGGCGCGTCCGCGCGTTGCTCGACGAGGCTGGCAATCGCGTCAAGGAGGCCGGTCCTTCGATCCCGGTTGTCGTGCTCGGGCTTTCGCGCGTTCCCGAGACAGGCGACGAGGTGGTCGTACTGAACGACGAGAAAAAAGCCCGGGAAGTGGCCGATTACCGCAAGGAGAAATCGCGCGACAAGCGCCTGCAGCAGCAGAAAGCTGCCAAAATGGACGAGCTCTTCGCGCAGTTGGGTAAAGAAGAGGCCAAAATCGTCAATTTGGTCATCAAAGGCGATGTGCAAGGCAGCGTGGAGGCGTTGCAACAGGCCTTGGTCAACCTTTCCACAAAGGATGTCCGCATCAACGTAATCGCCAGCGGGGTGGGCGCCATCAATGAGTCGGACGTCAATTTGACGCTTGCCTCGGAGGCGCTGTTGATCGGCTTCAATGTCCGTGCCGACTCCCAGGCGCGCAAGCTTGCGCAGGAGAACGAAGTCGATCTGTATTACTACAGCATCATTTACGATGCCATCGAGCAGCTGCGCAATGCAATCAGCGGCATGTTGGAGCCGGAGACACGCGAGGAAATCATCGGCTTGGCGGAAGTCAGGGATGTGTTCCGTTCATCGAAGCTCGGGGCAGTCGCCGGCTGTCTGATCGTCGATGGGGTCGTGCGCCGGAACAATCCGATCCGCGTGCTGCGCAACAACGTAGTCATCTATGAGGGGGAGTTGGAGTCGCTGCGCCGATTCAAGGATGACGTCAACGAGGTCCGGGCCGGTACGGAATGCGGTATTGGCGTGAAGAACTACAATGACGTGAGGGTAGGCGATCACATCGAGTGCTACCAGCGACTGGAAGTCAAGCGCGAGCTCTAAGGAGGGGCCGGACGTCGGTACGGGCGGCGCCCGCGGGGGAGGGAGTGCGGCACGTGTGAGCGTGCCAGCCGGAGCATTCCTCAAAACCGGCTCGTGCGGGACCGGCGCGGCGGATGACTCCGGCAAAATTTCCTCTCGCGCCAGTGTGCGCTGGTGCCGCCGCCATAGCAGAGAGCTTGCTCCTGCCGGATCGGATGATCAGGGCTCTGAGGCCGTCTGATCGGTCCCGCAGGGGCCTGCAATCAACGAGGTGTGCCATGCCGCGGGAATTCTCCAGAAAGCGACGAGTTAGCGAGCAAATTCAGCGCGAGCTCGCAGAGCTCATATGTAAGGAGCTAAATGATCCGCGTGTCGCTCTGGCAACCGTGAGCGAGGTTCGGCTCAGCCGGGATATGGCTTATGCCGATGTCCTGGTGACTCGTCTCGGCTCGCCGCCCGAGCAGGCGCAACAGACGGTGGACGCGCTCAATCATGCGGCGCGCCATCTGCGCGGCTTGCTCGGCCAGGCATTGCGTCTGCGCTCGGTACCGGTATTGCGATTCCATTACGACAGCAGCTTTGAGCGCAGTGCCCGGGTTTCTCACCTCATCGATGAGGCGATCGCCGAGGATAAGGCGCGGCACCGGGATTGAACGTACGACAGGCGCTTGAATCGGAGCGGAAGACTCGCCGCGGATCCGGTACGGCCGGCCGCAAAGGCCATGCGCTGCAAAGCATGAGCCTCCCCGGGGCATCTCGGTCGTGGCTCCCGCGAGCCCCGAGGATTGGCGTTGATACCGTATTCAGGTAAGTGGAGCGAGGTTTATGGCCCGTAAGGGACGCCGCCTTAACGGTATTCTGCTGCTCGATAAGCCGCAGGGGCTGACTTCCAATGCCGCGCTGCAACGGGTGAAGCGTATTTATGACGCTCAAAAGGCCGGCCACACTGGCAGCTTGGACCCATTGGCGACCGGTCTGTTACCCATATGCTTCGGCGAGGCGACTAAGGTCTGTGATTTTCTGCTCGGCGCCAATAAGCGCTATATCATCACGGCGAGCTTCGGGGTCGTGACGGATACGGGAGACGCCGATGGCAACCGGCTGATCGAACGGCCGGTGGAGACGCTCGATCGCGCCGCAGTGCAGGCCACGCTCGCACGGTATACCGGCGTGCTCGAGCAGATACCGCCGATGTTCTCGGCGCTCAAACACCGCGGCCAGCGCCTTTACGACTTGGCGAGGCAAGGGGTCGAGGTGACGCGCCAACCGCGCGTGATCCGCATCGAGCGGTTGCGCCTGCTCGCCTTGCGGGGAACCGAGCTCGATCTCGAGGTTTTCTGCTCGAAGGGAACCTATGTGCGCACGCTGGTGGCGGATATTGGCGAGGACCTCGGCCCTGGGGCTCACGTATCGGCGCTGCGTCGTGTCGGACTGGGTCCGTACGACGAGGCGCCAACGATGTATACCTGGGAGGAAGTCGAAGCCGCTGCGGCGCAAGACCGCGACGCGCTGGATGCGCTGCTCCTGCCGGCGGAATCCGCCTTGGCGAATTGGCCGGCGTTGCATCTGACGAATGAAGTCGCCTTCTACGTCCGCCAGGGGCAGCCGGTCTGGGTGCCCAAAGCCCCGGCCGAGGGCTGGGTTCGCCTTTACGCCGGCACAGAGCGCTTCCTGGGGATGGGGACGATTCTCCAGGACGGTCGGGTGGCACCCAAACGGCTCGTGAGCCGGCCATGAGTTCGGTGTTTTTGCGACGAGCAGGGAATTTTCCGCGCGCTCATGGCGAGCTAGCTTGTGAGCCCAGAGGGCCATGGCTACAATGCCTTATTTATCTTGAGAAACGGGCCTTTTGAGGAGCTATCGATGTCTCTTAGTGCCGAGCAGAAGCAGGGAATCGTCAAAGATTTCCGTCGCACGCAGGGCGATACGGGTTCCCCGGAGGTGCAGATCGCGCTGCTCACGGCGCGCATCCAGCATCTCACGGAGCATTTCAGCGTACACAAACAAGATCACCATTCAAGGCGAGGACTGCTCAAGCTGGTCAATCATCGCCGCAAGCTGTTGGACTATCTCAAGGGCAAGGAACGGGAACGTTACCAGAGCATAATCGAGCGTCTGGGGCTACGAAAGTAAGCAAGACATGTACATTGACCATAAGGTGTAAAGGATTGTGATTCCCGTCAAGAAGACTTTTCAGTACGGCGACCATACAGTAACGCTCGAAACCGGGCGGATTGCGCGACAGGCCAGTGGCGCGGTTCTGGTCAATATGTCCGACACGGTTGTGCTGGTTACCGTCGTAGGCAAGAAGGGACAGGGCGAGGCGCGTGACTTTCTGCCGCTGACCGTCAATTACCAGGAGCGCACTTACGCGGCGGGCAAGATCCCGGGCGGCTTTTTCAAACGCGAGGGCCGGCCTTCCGAGAAAGAGACGCTCGTTTCGCGGCTCATTGACCGGCCTATCCGACCGCTGTTTCCAGATGGCTTCACCAATGAAGTGCAGGTCATTGCCACGGTCATCTCGATGAACAACGAAGTGGACGCGGATATACCCGCGATGATCGGCGCGTCGGCGGCGTTGGCAGTCTCCGGAATTCCCTTCGATGGCCCTTTGGGGGCCGGGCGCGTCGGCTACCAGAATGGCACGTTCATTCTCAACCCCACCTTCCGCCAACTCGAGACCTCCGAGCTTGATCTCGTCGTGGCAGGGACGACGGACGCCGTGTTGATGGTCGAGTCCGAGGCGAACTGCCTGTCCGAACAGACCATGCTGGATGCCGTGCTCTTCGGCCACGAACAAATGCAAACGGTCATCCGCTCCGTCAACGAGTTGGCACAGGAGGCCGGCAGGCCACGGTGGGATTGGGAGCCGCTGCAGAAGGACGAACGTCTGGCGCAAGCGCTTGCCGAGGTCGCTGAAGGTCCACTGACGGAAGCTTATCGCATCGCCGAGAAGCAAGAGCGCTTGGATCGTGTGAGCGCCGTTCGCGACGAGGCACTGGCGCGGCTGACCGCCGGAGAGGACGCGACAGACGCCTGGAGCGAGCAGGACGTAGTAAAGGCGTTCAAAGAGCTCGAGAGAAAACTCGTGCGCGGCAGCATCCTGCGCGGCGAGCCACGCATAGACGGCCGAGACACGAAAACGGTGCGCCCCATCGACATCGAGGTCGCGAGCTTACCCCGCACGCATGGTTCGGCCATTTTCACGCGCGGCGAGACACAAGCGATCGTGGTCACCACACTGGGCACAGGTCGTGATGCGCAGATCATCGATGCCATCGAGGGTGAGCGCAAGGAACCGTTCATGCTTCACTATAACTTCCCGCCGTACAGTGTCGGTGAAACCGGCTTCATGGGCGTGCCAAAGCGGCGGGAAATCGGCCATGGGCGCTTGGCCAAGCGCGGAATACAAGCGGTGATGCCGAGCCATGAGGAGTGCCCGTACGTGATCCGTGTGGTCTCAGAGATCACGGAGTCGAATGGCTCCAGCTCAATGGCTACGGTCTGCGGCACAAGTCTTGCGCTTATGGATGCCGGTGTGCCGATTCGGGCGCCAGTGGCCGGTATCGCCATGGGGCTGATCAAGGAGGGTGCGGAGTTCGCCGTGCTGACCGATATTCTCGGGGACGAGGATCATCTCGGCGATATGGACTTCAAGGTGGCCGGAACCGAGAAGGGCGTGACGGCGCTGCAGATGGATATCAAGATCAACGGTATCACCCGTCAGATCATGGAAGTGGCGCTGGAGCAGGCCCGCGAGGGACGGTTGCATATCTTGTCGCAGATGAGTGCCGTCATTGCCCATCCGCGCGGCGAGATGTCGGCCTATGCTCCACGACTGCTTACGATGAAAATCGATCCGGAGAAGATTCGGGATGTCATCGGTAAGGGCGGTGCGACGATCCGGCAACTCACCGAGGAGACCGGGACCACGATCGACATCGTCGATGATGGAACAGTGACCATCGCCTCGGTGGACAAGGCGGCTGGCGAGGAAGCACGCCGGCGCATCGAACTGCTGACGGCGGACGTCGAGGTCGGCCGCATCTACGAGGGCCGCGTAACCAAGCTGATGGATTTCGGCGCCTTCGTGAACATTCTGCCCGGCAGGGATGGCTTGGTGCATATATCGCAAATCTCGAACCGCCGCGTTGAAAGCGTTTCCGAAGAGCTTGCCGAGGGCCAGCGTGTGCGGGTCAAGGTTCTGGAAGTGGACAGGCAAGGACGTATCCGGTTGAGCATCAAGGCGATCAGCGAAGGTGCCAGTGCCTGAGGTTGATCGATGACGGTCGATCGCCGCCAATATTGTCCGCAGTGTCGCTGCGAGCTCATCAGTAAAGAGCTGGGCGGGCGTGCCCGTTTGGCGTGTGCCGTGGCGGGATGCGGCTTTGTGTTCTGGGACAATCCGGTGCCCGTGGTGGCCGCTATCGTCGAGTTGGATGGAAACATCGTCCTCGTGCGCAACGCGTGGTGGCCGGAAGGCAAGTTTGGCCTCCTCGCCGGTTACCTCGAGCCGGACGAGACGGCGGAGCAGGGCGTGTTGCGAGAGGTCGCGGAAGAGATCGGCTTGCACGGGGCAATTCGCGAGTTCGTTGGAAGCTACCCCAACGCCGGCAACAATCAGTTGCTGCTGGTTTATCATGTGCATGTCGAGGGCGAGCCGGAGCTGAGCGCCGAGCTCGCGGAAATCCGCCGGCTGCCTCCGGAGCGGCTTCGGCCCTGGCCGCACGGCACCGGTATCGCGCTGGGGGATTGGCTGACCAAGTACGGCTATACCCCCAAGCCCTCATCTGTCTGAGTCGTCTATTTCGTTGTTTGGCGTTTCCAATAAAAGGTCAGGCTAGACGGTTTTTTTACGCCCAGGGCATTTTGGGCGCGGGGCGTCCATACAGGAAGCCTTGCCCGGTCTGAACCTCAAGAGAAGCTAAAAAGCGCGCTTGCGCTGCGGTTTCGATGCCCTCGGCGACCACTTCCAAGGCGAAGTTTTTCGCGAGCCAGACGATCGTGCGAGTGATGGCTTGGTTGGTCTGATTTTGCGTTATGTCGTCGACAAAGGCCTTGTCGATCTTCAACGTGGTAATCGGTAAGCGATGCAGGTAGCTGAGTGACGAATAGCCGGTTCCGAAATCATCGATGGCTACGCTCACTCCATACTCGCGCAGCGCATTGAGCTTGGTCAGGTTCTCGGCGCTGATCTCGAAGAGCGTGGTTTCCGTGATCTCGAGCTCGAGTGTGGGCGGGGGGAGGTCATACTGCTCCATGGTGCGCACCACTAACTCGGCAAAGTCCGCCGCCTTGATATCCTCGGCGGAGACATTGACCGCCACGCGCTCCGGTGCGTTCCCCTCGATACGCCACTGGTGCATGGCCGCACAGGCGTTATCGAGTACCCAGCGGTCGATATCCCGGATGAGTCCGGTCGCCTCCGCCACGGCCATGAAATCCCCCGGCGGCACGAGGTCTCCGCCCGGCAGTCGCCAACGGATCAAAGCTTCGACGCCTACCAGTTTGCGATCGCTCAGGCGCACCTGCGGCTGATACCAAAGCTCGAATTGCCCGTGCTCAAGCGCCTGGTGTAATCGCGCCTCCGTGCGGATGTGCCGGAGTGCCTGGTGTTGTACGTTGCGGGAATAAAAAACCGGCTGCTCGGCCTCCACCTGAGACAAGGCCGCGATGGCGCAGTCCAACGTATTCGCGGCGTTGGCGGCATCATCCGGATAGACTCCGATGCCGATGCGGGGTAGGACATGAATACGCTCGCCGAGCACGGTGAGCGGCTCTTCGGCGAGCACCTGGATGCGGCGGCATATCTCGAGCACCGCGTCCATCGAGGTGCCTGGGCGCGGGATTAATCCCCATTCTTCGGTGGTCAGCCGCGCGAGCGAGAATTCCTCTGCGAGGAGCGCCTTGAGGCGCATCGAACATGCCATGGCGGCACGCTCGAGCCCGTGATGACCCAACGATTTCATGATCCGCGCCAGTGGTATATGAATCACCAGCATATACAGTCGCGTATCGAGCACCGCGGCGTCGCGTACGGCATTCACGAGCCGGTCCATGAACAGGTTCTTATTGGGCAGATCCGTGGCGCGATCGTGGTTGACCAAATAAGCCAGATGGGCCCGTTGAGTCAGTGCCAGCCGGCGCGTGCGCAACAGCATGGCAGCCCGCTCAGTGAATTCATTGCGCTCGATTGGAGCGACGACGAACTCGTCGACAACGTCCCAAAACGCTTTGAGCCGGTGCTTTAGATCGCGCTGTCCGATCACGAGCATCACTGGGAGAAAAACCGGCTCCTCCCGGCGCTTGGCCTCCATGAGATGGTTCCGCCATTGCCAAAAGCAGCGGGCTTCGACGACGGCGAGATCGAACGGGGCGAGGGAGAACACAGCCTCATCCGGTTCAATAACCTCATAGCGTTGGCGCAAGTGCGCGAACAGTTGGTCACGATTGCCGCCTGACCCGGCCAGCAGCAGGACGCACCCGGAATGGTTTTCCTCCAAGGTCTTCAGCTCTTCAGGTGAGAGGGATTCGTCACTCGAGCCGCGCCAGCTCACACCGGGTAATGGCTCGCGACCGCTCATGGCCGATTATCCTTTAGTACTCCGTTTCGCATTGCAGCCGCACCACGGACTCCACGGTGTTCGCCACCGTGCCGGTTTTTACGCCAAATTACGTCGGCGTGGCCGCAATTGCTCGTGACAGGAATCCGAGCACTGCGTGGCCAAGCCAACAATCATGTGGAGCAACACGGATTTTGCAACGGGCTTATCCAGTACACTGGTAGCGCCATAAGCGAGTAAGCGGTTGCCGAGATGGCGTACTTGCGGTACGGATAGCACGATGAACGGTATGTTACGCTCGCGCAAGCAGGCACAGAGACGCCACACGTCGGCGCCGAAATCAGTGATGTCCACCACCGCCAAGCGCGCAGATTGTGTCTTCGCCAGCGCGGTCTGGAGTGCCGCTGCACTGGGGACCGCTGTCAAATCGTAACCGAGCCGATCGAGCGCCTGGCGCATGGCCTGCGCATTGCCGGGGCGTTTCATGGCGAGGAGAATCGTGATCGTCGCCGGTGTGTTCACGACGACTCCTGCGGTACCGGTGTGCCCTTGATCACTCCGTTCAGACCATGTACCGGTTCGCCGATTATGAGTCCTCCCTGGCCTATTTCGAACGTATGCAGCCGATTGTCGAAACCGCTGAGCCGTTTCTTGAGAACACCGATTGTCTTTTGAAGCATGCCGTCGATTTCGGCGTAGCGCAGGAAGATCACATTATCCGAGAGATAGCTGATGCTCTTCTCCGAGACGCGGAACTGCCCGGTCATGGCCTCGACTTCGTTGATCAGCAGTACCGTGACGCCCAAACGGCTCAAATTTTTGGCGAGCGCGTGCAGCCGTTCCCGCACCGTCTCTCCGCCCAGCACGAATTCGAAACCGTTGACGCTGTCGAGGACTACCAACTCCACACCGGATTCTTCGATACTCTCCCGCACGTGCATTGTGAACTCATCGGCCAGATAGCGCAGGGGCTCTATTTGTTCGATCGACAGCCGGCCCTCAGCGAGAGGTTTTTCCAGCGACAGCCCAAGCTCCCTGGCCCGTCGCAGGTAAAATGTCAGCTCTTCCTCGAAGAGGAAGACGGCGGCTCGCTGCCCGCGGCGTGCCGCCTCGGCAACGAAGTGCGACGCCAGTACCGATTTACCGATGCCGGAGGGACCCGTGATCAGAGTGACCGTGCTCGCCACGAGCCCGCCGTGGAGCAGGTCATCGATTTCCTTCACGCCGCTGCTGCAGCGGCGTGCTGTGAAATCCGCCAATCTGCCGGCGGGCGGAACCATGCGTGGGTAGACTCGAAGGCCGCCGCGACCGATTCGCATGTGATGCGACCCGGCACGAAAACTCGATCCGCGCATCTTCGAAACACGAATACTTGGCCCCGATGGGTCCGGTTCCAGATTGATCACGGCATCGGCGATGAACTGCAGATCGTCGTCGGGCAGCTCGACACTGCTCTCGGAGGAGAACAGCACGGTCGCGCCGCGCTGGGTAAGGTAGCGCAGGAAGGAAAGCACCTGCTTTCGGTACTGGAATATATCCGCGGCAAGAAAACGAAGCTGAGAGAGGGAGTCGACGAACACGCGGGTTGGGTTATAGCGTTCGACCGCTTGTATGATCGAATTTATCAGGGGTTCCTGCTCGACGTCCGCGGCGGGGAAGACATCGTAGCCTTGCTGCTCGGTGAAGAATTGCGCATCGGGCGCGAGGCTTAAAAACGTTACCGCTGAGAGATCGACTCCAAGCGCGGCGGCGTTGTTGCGCAGCTGCGGCTCCGGCTCCTGGAAGCCGATGAACAAGGCCGCCTCATTGTCATCGCAGGCGTTGAGGAAGTGCAGACCCAGCGTTGTTTTGCCCCGTCCGGGACCGCCGCGGATGAGGTAGGAGCGTTGCTGGATCACCCCTCCGTGCAGAATATCATCCAGTCCATCGATCCCGGTGGACAGACGTTTCATTACAGCCTCCTTGACGGGCTCCCAAGACCACCATTGCGCGCGCCGATTGCTTTCGGAGAGGGAGAGCTTGGAACTATGCTAAAGGGAGTGGAGGCGAAAAAATGCCAAATGCAGCGCATTTCCAGGTTGCGGTAATCGACATAAACTTTGTGAACTGTGCACGGCAGTGAGCTTCGCTTAAATTTCAAACGTGAAACAATAAGTGCGATCGAGAACGGATGATTTGGCGTTCTAGAGCAGGGGAGTTATACGGCTGCGAGGAATAGACGATCGTGGTTGATGTAGACGAGCTTCTACCGTATATCGATTGGGTCGATACGCAGTACGATCGCATGGTGGCGGATCTCGAGCGCCTCGCGAACCTCAACTCGGGCAGCTGTAACCCCGCCGGGTTGGACCGGATGGCGGAGGAAATTTTCGGCCTGTTCGATGTTCTCGGGGGACAGACGCAGCGTGTGGCGCTCCAACCGGTCACCGCCATCGGGAGCGATGGTGAGCCGCGCCTCCAGGAACTCGGTCCGTTGCTCAATCGGCGCAAACACATGGCAGCACCCTTGCGTGTGCTGCTCGTGGGACATCTGGATACGGTTTTTGGGATCGATCACCCGTTCCAAAGCGCTGAGCGCATCAGCCCGACGCGGCTCAAAGGCCCCGGTGTCGCTGACCTCAAGGGCGGGCTGCTGGTAATGCTCATGGCGATCCAGTGCTTGGAGCGCAGCCCGTGGGCGGGCCGTCTCGGCTGGGAGATAATCCTGAACCCGGATGAAGAGCTGGGCTCGCCCGGCTCGGCCGCCCACCTCCAGGCGGCGGCCATGCGCAATCACCTCGGGCTGGTCTATGAGCCCGCGATGGCGGACGGTGCCTTTGCCGCCGCGCGCAAAGGCAGCGGCAACTTCACCGCCGTCGTGCACGGGCGAGCCGCGCATGCCGGGCGTGAGCATCACCTTGGCCGTAATGCGTTACGAGCCGCCGCCGATTTCCTCGTCGACATCGATGAGCTCAACGACCGCCGCGCGGGACTGTCCGTCAACCCGGGGTTCATGCACGGGGGCGGACTGGTCAATGTGGTACCCGACCGGGCGGTCGTTCGCTTCAATATCCGCCTGAGCGATCCGGCGGACGAGGCTTGGACGCTGGAGCGCCTGTCGTGCATCCGTAGCGAGATCGATGCCCGCGACGGGATCACGCTTGACTTGCACGGTGAATTCGCCCGTAAGCCGAAGCTTATCGATGCAAGGCATCAGCGCCTTTTCAACGTGCTGCGCCGATGCGCCCGCGCCCTGGGGGAGCCGATCACCTGGCGGGACACGGGCGGTTGCTGCGACGGCAACAACCTCAGCGCCGCCGGCCTGCCGAATATCGACACCATGGGGGTAATCGGCGGCGGGCTGCACAGCGGCGATGAATACGTCGAGCTTCCCAGCCTCGTGGCGCGGGCTCGGCTGAGCGCGTTGCTGCTGCTCGGGCTGGCGAGCGGGCGTTTCGACGCTACCCCGATCAGGAGGGAGTCATCATGATGACGATTCGTCCGATCGCATCCGGTGATCTGCAGGCATTGGAACGATTGGTCAGCGGTATGGGAGCGGGGATGACCTCCCTGCCGCGGGACCGCGATTCGCTGCAGCGGCGGATCGCGCACTCGCAGCGCTGTTTTGCGCGCGAACCGCAGCAAACCGCGGGCGGGGAGGAGGAACTCTTCTTCTTTGCCCTCGAGGACAGCGCCGCCGGCGGGGCGATCGGAACCACCGCCATCAAGGCCGGTATCGGTCTGAGCGAGCCTTACTACAGCTACCGCCTGAGCACTGTCGTTCACGCCTCGCCGGAGCTCGACGTCTACAAGGTGATACCGACCCTGTACCTGACCAACGACTACACCGGCTGCGCCGAGATCGGCTCTTTGTACCTGGATCACGCTTACCGCCACAGCGGCAATGGCCGGCTGCTTTCCAAATGCCGGTTTTTGTTTCTTGCCGAGTTCATCGAGCGCTTTCCGCCCAAGGTGGTCGCCGAGATGCGCGGTGTCAGCGACGAGCAGGGCCGCTCACCGTTTTGGGAATGCCTCGGCCAACATTTCTTCTCCATGGAATTTCAACGCGCCGACTATCTCTCGGGCACGCGGGGCAAGACTTTCATCGCCGAGCTGATGCCGCGCAATCCGATCTACGTGCCGTTGCTGAGACCCGAGGGCCAGGCGGTGATCGGACGGGTGCATGACCATACCCGTGCGGCCTTGAATCTTCTGGAGGAGGAGGGGTTTCACTACGAGGGCTACGTGGACATCTTCGATGGAGGCCCGACGTTGGAGGCACGGGTTCGCGAGATTCATTCCGTGCGCTACAGCGAGCGGCTGCTCGCGCGTGTCGGTTCAGTAGCCGAGGGCGCCCCGGGCCAGCTGATCAGCAATACCCGTTGGCGCGGGTTTCGCTGCGTGCTGGTGCCGGCGGAGCGGCAGGACCGCGAGCTGATCATCGACGCCGCAACCGCTCATGCCCTCGGCATCGATTCAGGCGCGCCGGTTCGGGTGGGGCCCCTCACGTAGTACTCGCGGCAGCGCGGAGGGGAAGGCGGTGCCGACGATAAGGCCCTGACGGATCAGTCTCCGGCAGTTGAACAACCCGCGTCAATGCAATTCCGGTAGACTGGTCACGCTGCAGTGGTGACGGGTTGGATGGGCGCGAGGAGCCCTTGCGCATTCGCCTTGTGACACGCTTCTACCGGGTAATCCCGCATGAGGTATGTCGATCAGCCCGTCCCGGCGCATCGAGCTATTCTCAAAGTGTGAGCAGCACTTCAAAACGGGGCGCGGCATTTGGCGCTTTTCTCATTTGAGGTGTCCTAATCAATAGG
>NZ_JBXWZQ010000067.1:0-10563 GCF_059432795.1 Nitrococcus sp.
TCAGGAAGCCGAGGAGAAGCGGCAAGAGGAGTTGCGGCTGGAGGGCCTTTAGGCCCTTTCATCGGAGTACAGGCCCCCTCCGGGGGCCTTCACCAAACCACCCGCTCTGCGGGTGGTACCTGATTTCCTGGGCTGCGCCGCCCGTGGCTGGCTGACTGTCGCAGCAGGATGCGAGCGAACGGCCTGCGTGCGCGGCAGCGTTTTTGCCGGCAGGCAGCTCCTTTAGTAGCACGGGTGATGACCTTTGCTGTTGCGTTCTTTCGCCTTGCCGATAGGCCTCGCCGCGCCTGGCGCGAATAAGCCGAGGTCGAGAGCAACGCAGTCCGCTCCGCGGGGTCGCCGTCGCCCGTTATGATCGTGAGCGTGCAGTAAACGCCGAAGAAAGGCGCGATACGTAGCGGTTCAAACGCGCTCGGGTGTGCATCATGCGGACAGTTGCGATGCCAATGTATGTCTCGGCGTTGCATGCTCGACACCGGCCGACGCGGGATCTCTCGGATGGCTACCCCGGAGTGGCCCATCCCGAGGTGCCGAGCCGGGTAGATCGTGTCTTCGAGGGCTTTGCGGCTGCGTGGGAGGTCGACGTCAAAAGCGTCGCGCGGCTCGCCTGGGAGACGGTAAGCGGGCTTCACGATCCGGCGTACGTGCGTTTTCTCTCGGAGCTGAGCACGCTTTTGCAGGAGGGCGAGGAGTATATCCCCTCGATTTTTCAGCCCAATCTCTCCGCGGCGCCATTGCGCGTGCGTGGCGGCATGTATTGTGTCGAGACGGGTACGCCGCTGAGCATCGCGACATTGCCGGCCGCGCTCTCCTCGGCGGCAGCCGCCGAAGAGGCGGCGCGCGCGGTGCTCGCGACCGGGCGCGATGCCGTGGCGCTTTGCAGGCCTCCTGGCCATCATGCGGGGCGACGGCGCTACGGCGGCTATTGTTTCTTCAATAACGCGTATGTGGCGGCGACGGTTCTTGCCGACGCCGGGCGTTGCGCGGTGCTCGATGTCGACTATCACCTCGGAGAAGGCAGCGCGGAATTGGCCAGCTCGCGTATGCCGTATTTCTCATTGCACGCCGATCCCTGGCGCAGCTATCCGTATCTCGATGCCCGTGCGTCTCCGGGCTCGGCCTTCGCGACGCTCGAGGTGCTTCCAGCAGGTGTCGATGGCAAGGGCTACCTCGCGCGGTTACGGCGTATGCTCGAGCGCGTAGATGCTCTCGACCTCGATTTCCTTGTATTGTCTCTGGGTTTTGACACAGCGGCTACCGACCCGATCCAGGACGATCCGGTAAGATTGCGCCCCGAGGACTACTTCCTGATGGGTCAAACGCTGGCCGAGCGACGCCCTCGGCTGGCAATCGTCCTCGAGGGCGGATACGACCTGGCGGGGCTTAGCGATTGCGCGCGCTGTTTTGCTGCGGGATTCTCCCGTCGTACCGAGCGATAGCCTCCACGGAATGAATCACCCGAGTGCCTTCGAAGTAAACGATGAAATTGGGGTAGACCCAACGGGTGATGGGTGGCTCGCCCACGGCGGGAAAGATTCGGGCTGGCTTTCCGAAGCGGCGTTTTACCGCGTCCATGCTGGCTCCCCGAGTTGGGGCCACCAACGAGTCGGTGCGCGCCTGCTCGGCTGCGCCGACCGTCAGACGCTCGGCATGGACGATGCTCTGGCCAAAGATACCCAGCAGCAAAGCTAAGGCGAAGACGGTGCGGTTCATGTCAAACCCCTCCCTGTTTCGCTGAACTATGCTCCCTGGTGATCGGATCAAACATCGACTGGTTCACATTTATCGACGCGTGTCGTGCGTCAACCCCGCGCATTTGTCGGGGATGCGATTTCCGACTCGATTCCTGCTACTCTGTGCTCCGCCATCCTGAGCGTATCGCCCCCCCCCTCGAGCGCTCACAGCGAGAGTGACCGGCCGTGTACAGACCGTTGCAGCTATATATCGGCCTGCGCTATACGAAAGCGAAGCGGCGCAACCACTTCGTTTCTTTTATCTCCTTGACTTCGATGCTCGGCATTGCCGTCGGCGTCACGGCGCTTATCACGGTGTTGTCCGTGATGAACGGTTTCGAGCACGAGCTTCGCGAGCGCATTCTCGGGATGGTCGCGCATGCGACCGTGACCGCCTTCTCCGGACCGCTGGAGGATTGGCGCGCGCTGGTGGGCGAGGTGCGCGAGCAGCCGCACGTGAAGGGCGCGGCCCCGTATGTCTCAGGCGAAGTGATGCTGACACGCGGTCCGGCGGTTACCGGGGCGCTGGTGCGGGGAATTCTGCCGCGTGAGGAACCCGGCGTCTCGCGTGTGCTTGACAAGCTGGTGGCGGGCCGGGTGGCCGACCTCGAGCCAGGGAGGTTCGGGATCATCCTGGGCGGTGGCTTGGCGCGCGTGCTGGGTGTCGGGGTCGGTGACGACGTCACGGTGATCACCCCCGAGGCACGGATCTCGGTGGCCGGAATTCTGCCCAGAATCCGCCGCTTCCACGTCGTTGGTCTCTTCGAAGTGGACATGAGCCAGTACGATCGCTCCCTTGCCGTGATGCATCTCGACGACGCGCGCTTGTTGTTCCACACGGGCAAGGGCGTAACCGGGATTCGGCTGCGCTTCGATGACCTGTTGGCCGCACCCCGTTTGGCGCGCGAGGTGACGGCACGCCTGCCCGGCTTTTACCGGGTGAGTGATTGGACGGTGCAGAATCGTAACTTCTTCCGGGCGGTGAGCACGGAGAAGACCGTGATGTTTATCATTTTGCTGCTCATTGTCGGGGTGGCGGCATTCAATATCATATCGACCCTGGTCATGGTGGTTACCGACAAGCAGGCCGATATCGCCATCCTTCGCACGCTCGGGGCGAGCCCGCAGACAATAATGGGCGTATTCGTGGTGCAGGGCGCATTGATTGGGGTTACCGGCACCGTGATCGGTGTGCTCGGAGGCGTCGGACTTGCCCTCAATGTAGAGACCATCGTGCCGGCGATCGAGCGCCTATTTCACGTTCAGTTCCTGCCGGCCGATGTTTACCTGATCAGCGATCTGCCCTCGAAGCTGCAGCCGAGCGATATTGTTCAGATTACTGTCACCGCCTTGGTATTGTCCTTGTTAGCGACGCTTTATCCGGCTTGGCGGGCGGCACGGACGGTACCCGCGGAAGCCTTACGCTATGAGTGACCAGCCGCCGCCAACGCCGAGGCCACCAAGCGTGCGCTGCCAGCGGCTCTCCAAGGTCTTCCAAGAGGGGGCGCTGCGGGTCGATGTGCTGCGCGGCATCGATCTTAGCATCCAGCAAGGCGAGCAAATAGCAATCGTCGGTCGATCCGGTGCCGGCAAGAGCACACTGCTGCATATTCTGGGCGGGCTGGACGAGCCGTCGCAGGGGACAGTGGAGGTGGTCGGAGAGCCGATGACCACCCTCGGTGCGGCCGCTCGTGGCCGATTGCGCAACCGCACACTGGGGTTTATCTACCAATTCCACCATCTGCTCGCTGAGTTCACAGCCGTGGAGAATGCGGCTATGCCGCTGCTGATTCGGGGCACACGACCGAGCCGCGCGGCCAAGGAGGCCAAGGCCATCCTCGAGCGGGTGGGCTTGGCGCAGCGATTCGCGCACAAACCGGGGGAACTCTCGGGCGGGGAACGCCAGCGGGTGGCGATTGCACGGGCTTTGATCACTCGCCCCGCGTGCGTGCTCGCCGACGAGCCGACCGGCAATCTAGACCGCCAGTCCGAGGACCGTGTTTTCGACCTATTGGTCGAGCTCAATCGCGAGTTCAAGACCAGCATCGTGCTCGTTACTCATGACCCCTCGCTCGCGGCCCGCATGGACCGTGTCCTGGTTTTGGATGATGGAGTGCTGAAAGAGGAAGCGGGCGATACAGCGCCCCGTCAAGCCACCCGTTGAATCGCCCGAGCCCAAGCGCCGGCGATGGCGTCAGCCTTGGCGCTCTCCCATGGCCGAATGTGCGCGGTTTGCCCGACGGTTACGTCGATGCCTGAGCTGGCGGACGATGTGCAGGCGCCACAGCAAGTGGACGGCGCCATAACCGGCCAGAGCAAGCACGAAACCGACGCTGAGCGAACCGACGATCAGGGGCTTCCAGATGCGCTCGAACTGCTCCCAGAACCAATGCAGACTGGGCTCAAAGCCAATATGCGCGGTTACCGGCGCGCCGATGATCCAAGTCCCGGTCACGTAGGTAAAGTAAAAGATGGCGGGCATCGTGATCGGGTTGGTGATCCACACCAGGGCGACGGCGAGCAGCAGATTCGCGCGCAGTACGACGGCGATCAGCGCAGCCAGGGGCATTTGTCCAGGCAAAGGGATAAATGCCACGAACAGCCCGCATGCAACGCCGCCGGCGACGGACCGGCGATTGAGATGCAACAGGTAGGGATCCTCGAGTAGACGGCCCAGCCAGCGGATCTCTCGGCGGGCACGAATCGCATGAAAATCCGGGAGATATCGCTTGATGAACCGCCTTGGCATCTAGTACTCCGAATCCGCGGCAGCATTTGGCGCTGTTAATCTAGCACAGCTCGGCGGGGATGGCCGGGGAGGGCCGCAGGGATGGCGGCGTTTGCAATGGGTGTGATTGGCTTCCAGCTCTTGCCTTGGCCGCTGGCCGGCTGGCTGGCCTCAGCAATCGTGCTTGCATTGGCGCTGCTGCTCGGGCGGGGGCACCTGCGCCAGTTCGGCCTTTTCGCATTCGGCATCGCTTGGGCGGCGTGCGCCGCGGGTTGGGCGCTGGACTGCCGCTTGCCCGAGTCGCTGGATGGTCAACGCTTGAGCCTGGAAGGCGTGGTCGTCGGGCTGCCGGAGCGCACGGCAGTGCGTCAGCGTTTTCTGGTGCGGCCTATTCGGATCAGGGGCTATCCGGCGAACCGCCCGTTACCGCGACGGGTCCGCTTGTCATGGTACGGTCACTCGCCGCCCGTCCATCCCGGGGAGCGCTGGCATTGGCGGGTGAAGCTCAGAGAGCCGCACGGCTTGATGAATCCGACGGGTTTCGACTACGAGCGCTGGCTGTTCCAAAATCGTATCGATGCCACCGGCTACGTCCGGGATACATCGACGCCGCGCCGGCTGGGTGCGGCGGGGGGCGTGGATGCGCTGCGTGCGCGGCTCTCCGAGCGTATCAGCACCGCGGCGCACGGGCAGGGCGCGGCGGCCGGCGTGCTTACGGCGTTGGTCACGGGAGACCGGCGGGGTATCGATCCGCCGACCTGGCGTGCGCTCAACGCCGCTGGTGTCACTCACCTCGTCGCCATATCGGGATTGCACATCGGGTTGGTGGCGGGCTTGATCTACTGGCTGGCGGGCGGCTTGTGGCGGCGCTTGCCTAGGGTGCCGCTGTGGCTGCCGACGCCACTGGCGCAAGCCGTGGCCGGTACCTCGGCGGCAACCGCCTACGCCGCTCTGGCCGGTTTCACGGTGCCGACTCAGCGCGCTTTGGTGATGCTCCTCGTCTTGGCAAGCGCGCGTATGCTGAGACGCGGAGTTGGGCCGCTGCGGGCATGGTGGGGGGCCATGGCGGCGGTTCTGGCGTTCGACCCGTTCGCCCCGCTCGGTCCCGGCTTCTGGCTGTCTTTCATAGCCGTTGCCGTGATTTTGTTGGTCGTGCGCCGCCGGCCCGGTAGCAATCGCAGACGCGAGATGTTCGGCGTGCAGTTCGCTCTCGCCGTCGGGCTGTTGCCGGTCATGGCTGCCTGGTTTCAACGCTTCTCACTGATCGCGCCCGTGGTCAACCTTACGGCCATTCCGCTCGCCGGGACGCTCTTGGTTCCCGGGGCCTTGCTGGCCACAGCCGTGCAGTGGCTCGCCCCGAGCATGGGTTCGCTATTGCTGCAGGGCCTGGCTTGGCTCATCCGGAACCTGTTGAGCGGCCTGGGCTACCTCGTGCATGCGGCGCAACCGCTCGTCTCGCTACCCTCACCCGAGATCTGGACGCTCGGATTGGCCTCGGTGGGAGCGGGCCTGATACTGCTGCCCGCTGGCTTTCCGGGCCGTCTCTTGGCGCTGCCGCTGTTCGTTCCGCTGCTCATGGGGACCCGCCTAGCCCCGAGCGCCGGCGAAGCTTGGGTGACGATGCTGGACGTGGGGCAAGGCAGCAGCGTGGTTGTGCGCACGGCGAACCATACCCTGGTCTACGATACCGGGCCCGCATGGAGTGGCGGCGGCTCGGCGGCGAACGTGTCATTGCTGCCCTTCCTGCGCTCGCGGGGAATTACCGCCGTGAATCGTGTTGTGGTCAGTCACGCGGACGATGACCACTCCGGTGGCTTGACGGCCTTGCTCGACGCTCTGAGGGTCGGTGACGTGATGATCGGCGAGCCCTTCGTGGCCGCGCCACCGACGGCTCGATTGTGTCACCGAGGCCAGAGCTGGGGCTGGGACGGTGTGCGGTTTCGCATGCTTGCGCCGCGTGTGCACGGCCTGAGCGGCAATGACGCCTCCTGTGTGCTGCGCGTTGCGAGCGAGGGGGCAGTGCTTTTGCTTCCCGGGGACCTCGAGCGCACCGGCGAGCTCGATTTATTGGCGCAATCGCGCCGCCTCGAGGCGGACGTGCTCTTAGTGCCGCATCATGGCAGCGGCAGCTCCTCGAGCGCCGAATTCATCCGCGCTGTCCACCCGAGCCTTGCGCTGTTGAGCGTCGGTCGCAACAATCCGTATGGGTTGCCGAACCGGCGGGTTATCGATCGTTATCGAGTGCGTGAGGTGCGGGTGCTGCGGACCGACCGTGACGGCGCGGTGGAGCTCGTATTGGGAGCCGATGGCTATCGCGTGCGTGCCCGGATGCGGCATGATCGGCGACGCTATTATCACCTTCAACCGTGAACGAGGTCGTTTCGAGCGCCAGCGGAAATCCAGTATGATCTGACGATCTCGGGGTGGATAGCGGGTGAGCGGCGCGTCGTGTGGAAATTGATCGAGGCGGGAGGCTGGGTCATGCTGCCTATTCTGGCCTGTTCCGTCGTGGCGTTGGCTTTCACGATCGAACGGTGTTGGGCGTTACGGCGTACGCGTGTGATCCCCAAGCACCTGGTCGCTCAGGTTTGGCATTGGGTGAAAAACGATACCCTGGATCCGACGCAACTACGCGAGCTTCGTTCGGGTTCGCCATTGGGGCGCATGCTTGCCGCCGGTCTCGTGAACATCCATTGCAGTCGCGAAGTCGTCCTGGAGAGCATCGAGGATCGGGGCCGCCATGAGGCCCATGGCCTGGAGCGCTATCTCAACACCCTGGGCACGATTGCGGCCATCAGCCCCTTGCTCGGACTGTTAGGCACGGTCATCGGCATGATCAAAGTGTTCAGCACCATCAGCTCGGCGGGACTGGGCAATGCGGCCGCGCTGGCGGGCGGCATCTCGCAGGCGTTGATCACGACGGCGGCGGGCCTCGTGGTCGCGATTCCGACCCTGATGGCCTATCGCTATCTCCGCGGCAAGGTGGAAGCCTTGGTGGTGGATATGGAACAGGAGTCGCTCAAGCTCGTCGAGGTGATTCACAATAATCGACGCGCGCCGGTCGCTTCGTCGGGGAGTCGACCATGAACCTGCGTCCACGACGGCGCGAGGACCCGGAGGTCAACCTCACGCCCTTGATCGATGTGGTGTTTCTGATGCTGATTTTCTTCATGGTCAGCACCACGTTCGTCGAGGAGGCCAACATTCAGGTCTCGCTTCCCGCGGCGAGTGCCCAGCCGGCGGCGCGGGCCGAGCCGATCGAGGTTACCGTGAATCAGCAAGGTACCTACTTCCTCGACAACGAGCCTCTTCGGGACAACCGCGAGGAAACGCTGCGTCAAGCGCTAATGCAGCGCCTTAAGGCAGGCGATGCTCAAGAGCGTCAACTGGTTATCCGCGCCGATGAGCGCACCGAGCATCTGCATATCGTGACGGCCTTGGACGCCGCCGGCCGCGCTGGAATTCATCGGGTTGCCATCGCGACGATACCGTCGGGGCAATGAAGAGAATGAGCACTTGGAATCAGCAATCGAGCATGAGCCGGCCCAACATTTACCGGCGTCTGTTTGAATACGTCCGCGACTACTGGCTGATTGGCGTCCTTTCTCTGATAGCCATGGTGGTAAGCGGTGCCAGCCAGGCGGTGTTCGCCTGGTTGGTCAAACCCATGCTGGATGCGGGTTTCGTTGCCCGAGATCCCATAGTGATGCGCCTGATCCCGCTGGGCCTGTTGGCATTGTTCGTGCTGCGCGGCCTGAGCAATTTCGGCGCGAGCTACGGTACGGCCTGGATCAGCCGTAGGGTCATCAAACGGTTGCGCTCCGAGGTCTTCGAGCGGCTGCTGACCTTGCCCAAGCGTTTCTATGACGATGCCTCTTCGGGCAGGCTGCTCTCGAAGCTGACATTCAACGTCGAGCAGGTCGCCAGCGCAGGGGCCGATGCCCTGATCACGGTCGTGCGGGATTCCGCCACGGCTATTTTCCTGATGGGTTACATGTTCATTGTCAGCTGGCATCTAGCGCTGAGTCTCGTTGTCCTCGGCCCGGTGATGGCGCTGGTGATCTTTTATATCAGCAAGCGTTTCCGACGGATTAGCCACAGGATACAGAAAAGCGTGGGCGGCGTGGCGTACGTGGCCGAAGAGGCAATTGAAGGCCATGAGGTAATCAAGATATTCGGCGCTCAACCCCATGAGCGTCGCCGCTTCGAGCAAGCGAACGAGCGTAATCGCCGCCAGTTCATGAAGTTCGTGGCCATCAAGTCCTTGAGCACCCCCGTGGTGCAATTCGTGGCGGCGGTTGCGCTGACGGTCGTGATCTATCTGGCCACTTTGGATGGGAATTTCTCGACCATCACGGTCGGTGCGTTCGTCTCCTTCATCACCGCGATGTTGCTGTTGCAACCGCCGCTCAAACGCCTGACCCAAGTCCAGGCCTTGATCCAAAAGGGGCTTGCGGCGGGAGAGAGCATATTCGAGATCATCGACGAGGTTCCAGAGACGGACACCGGCCGGTTGGATCTCGAGCGGGCCAGCGGGCGCATCGAATACCAGGGCGTGCGTTTTACCTACCGACCCGGTGACCACGAGGTGTTGCGGGGAATCGAACTGCACATCGAGCCCGGCGAGACGGTAGCCATCGTCGGGCCATCCGGCAGCGGCAAAACCACGCTCGCCAATCTGCTGCCGCGCTTCTATGAGCCCTCGGCGGGACGGATATTGCTTGACGGGGTGCCGCTTGGCGACTATCGGCTAGCGGCCTTGCGCTCGCAGATTGCCATCGTCGGGCAGCAACTGATGCTGTTCAATGACACGATAACAGGCAATATCGCCTATGGGCGCCTTGGCGAAGTGCAAATGGACGAGGTGCGTCGAGCCGCCGAGCTCGCCAACGCCCGGAAATTCATCGAGGCGTTGCCTCGGGGATTCGAGACATTGGTCGGCGAAAACGGGGTGCGGCTCTCGGGAGGGCAACGCCAGCGGATCGCCATTGCGCGGGCGCTTCTCAAGGATGCGCCCATACTCATTCTCGACGAGGCTACCTCGGCATTGGATACCCACTCGGAGCGGTTGATTCAGCATGCATTGGATACGCTCATGCGCGGACGTACCACGCTAGTCATAAGCCATCGCCTGTCCACGGTGGAAAACGCCGATCGTATTATCGTCCTCAACGAAGGGTGCATCGTCGAGGTGGGCACGCATAGCGAACTGCTAGCGCGTGGCGGACTCTATGCCGATCTGCATCACAAGTACAGGCCAGAGGAATCGCTGCTTGGCATCCGGGCGGGTTGAGCATCAATTCGATCATGCCCGATCTGCCGCGGTTCTGGCTCGAGGATCGATGGCCTAGCCGTGTGCTGCGGCCGCTGGCCGTATGTTTCAGCGGCGCGGTTCGGCTGCGCGCCGCCGCCTACCGGAACGGATGGCGGCGAAGCTACCGGGTCGGCGTGCCGGTGATTGTTGTCGGCAATCTGTTCGTCGGTGGCACCGGCAAGACGCCCATGGTGATTTGGCTCGTGGAGCGGTTGGGCGCCTATGGCTACCGCGCCGGCGTGGTCTCTAGGGGTTATGGTGGTGGTGATAGCGGCGGCCCCCCACGTATTGTGGAGGCCCAGGATGATCCGGCACGTGTCGGAGACGAGCCGGTGCTGATCGCCGCGCGCACGCGCGCGCCGGTGGCTGTCGGTGTCGACCGGGTGGCGGCGGCGCAGCGCCTCGTGATGGAACGAGGTTGCGAGGTGATAATCAGCGATGACGGCCTGCAGCATTATCGTCTGAAACGCGACGCCGAGATTGCCGTATTCGACGCCGTCCGCGGTGTAGGAAACGGCCAGTGCTTTCCTGCGGGGCCGTTGCGCGAACCGCTCTCGCGTCTACAACGGGTTGACCTTGTGCTGGGCAATGGGGGTGCGCTCAACCGCGAGGGTTACGCTTTTCGCTTGATTCCGGGACGGTTAACCGCGCTTGGAGGGCGCTCAAGCGCAACGGAGCCGCCTCCGACCGGCACGCGTGTCCGGGCGATAGCAGGTATCGCGCATCCGGAGCGCTTTTTTCGTCTCCTGGAGACGCTGGGCTATTGTGTCGTGCCGCAGCCGTTTTCG
>NZ_JBXWZQ010000068.1:0-26902 GCF_059432795.1 Nitrococcus sp.
TACGGCGGTGATATCACACGCAAGAAGAAACTGCTGGAGAAGCAATAGGCCGGAAAACGGCGAATGAAACAGGTAGGCAAGATCGAGAGTCCGCAGGATGCTTTTCTCGCTGTTTTGCAGGTGGATCTGGGTAACAAATGACTATGGTGTGCCAAGACGGTGCGGGCGGGCGGATACACCGCTGCACGGTTGGGGCGCCTCGCGCATCCATGCGATCCGGTTGGTGCGCCGATGACTCTGGGGCTTGTCGAGACCGATAGGGGAAGTCGATGTATTTCAATTTCGAGGCGTTGCTGGTCCTGCTGACGTTTCTCACGGGCACCGTCTGGCTATGGGACGGGTGGCGGCGGCGTCGCTCGGAGGGGCGAAACGGCACGGCTGCGAGCGAGGTTGGTGCGAAGGTCGGCTGGTGGGTCGAGCTGTCTCGCTCGCTCTTTCCGGTGATCCTGGCCGTATTGGTCATCCGCTCGTTCATCGTTGAGCCGTTTCGGATTCCCTCCGGCTCCATGATTCCGACCTTGGTCCCGGGTGATTTCATCCTGGTGAACAAGTTCTCCTACGGGCTTCGGCTTCCTGTGCTACACACTCGGGTATTCGGTAATGGCCAGCCCGAGCGTGGAGACGTGGTCGTATTCCGCTATCCCGAGGATCCGTCCCAGGATTACATCAAACGCATCGTCGCCTTACCCGGAGACGAAATCCGCTATGAGAACAAAAGGCTCTACATCAATGGCCGGGCAGTCCCGCAGGAGTCACTCGGGCACTACCCGCCGGATCCCACCGCGGTGGTGAAACTGGAGCATCTGGAAACCGTCAAGCACAAGATTTTGCTGTATAAAAACGGCGGCGACGGCGGCTTTACATTCCGGGTGCCGCAGGGCGAATATTTTGCCATGGGTGATAACCGCGATCGCAGCAGCGACAGCCGTTATTGGGGGCCGGTTCCCTCGAGCAATCTGGTGGGCCGGGCGTTTTTGGTCTGGATGAGCTGGGACTGGCAGGACAACACGATCAATTGGAGCCGCATCGGAGACGCAATTCATTAGGCCCGGATCGAGGGGGGAGGCTTTATGATTCGCCCGGGTAGTCAGGGAGGGATGACGCTCGTCAGTTGGCTAGGGATACTCTTTGTAGCGGGAACGCTGGCGTTGGTGGCGATCCGGTTGGTGCCGGTTTATATCGAGGCCTACGAGATCGGTTCGATACTGCAGACCATGGAAAGCGATTCGGAACTGAGGCAGGCGACGCGCAGGGAGGTGAGGGAAACGTTCAAGAAACGACTCGATATTAATGACATCAATTATATCGTCGCGAATAATGTCAAAATGAATGATGTTTCCGATGGCATGCAGTTGATCGTGAGCTACCAGGCACGCGTACATGTACTGGGTAACCTGGACGCCGTGGCCAGTTTCCGTAAAGAGGCGATGATTCGGGATTGACGGTGGAACTCGAACGCCTGCAGGAGAGACTCGGTTATCATTTCTCGGAGCGGGATTTGCTGGTGCGTGCGCTAACGCATCGCAGTGCCTCCGGGCCGAACAACGAACGCCTGGAGTTTTTGGGTGACAGCGTACTGAATTTCGTCATTGCGGCTGAAGTCTACGCTCGTCGTGAGCAGGCCAGAGAGGGCGAGCTGAGTCGGCTGCGGGCGAATCTGGTCAATCAAGCCTCGCTCGCCGAGATTGGCCGTGAGCTGGGGCTCGGTGAGGCGGTGCGCCTGGGCGGCGGTGAGCTGAAAGCGGGAGGCCAGCGCCGGGACTCCATCCTTTCGGACGCGCTGGAGGCGATTGTCGGCGCCGTCTACCTTGATGCCGGTTTCGACACCTGCCGTGAGCTTCTTCGACGTTTGTACGGTGATCGGCTCCGCGATCTCCCCAGCGTCGGCGAGCTGAAAGACCCGAAAACACGCCTGCAGGAGCACCTGCAATCGATCCGCTTGCCGCTGCCCGATTATCGCGTGCTGGAAGTCGCCGGCCGGGCGCACGCCCAGACCTTCCGCGTGGAGTGTCGAGTCACGGGCCTGGCGCCGGTGACCAGCGGCACGGCCAATAGCCGCCGGCGGGCGGAGCAGAAGGCAGCCGCGTCCATGTTGCAGCGATTGGAGGGGGAGATTGACTCTCTTGAATGAGCCGCGCGAGTTGGATTCCAACCGGGCCGAGGTGCGTTGCGGCTTCGTGGCGCTCGTGGGCCGGCCGAACGTGGGCAAGTCGACGATGCTCAACGCCCTTCTCGGACAGAAGGTCACGATCGTCTCCCGCAAGCCCCAGACCACCCGGCATCAGATACTTGGAATCCATTCCATTGCCGGGGCGCAAATCATCTATGTGGATACGCCGGGCCTGCATCGCCAAAAGGATACGGCCATGAACCGCTTGCTCAACCGTACCGCGACCTCGGCGCTGGCGGATGCGGACGTGGCCGTTTTTCTGGTGGATGCGCTGCGTTGGACACGGGAGGACGAGCTTGTCCTCGAGCGCCTGGCAGCGTTTGCGAACCCGGTCGTGTTGGCTCTCAACAAAGTTGACCGCCTGCGGGACAAACAGGCGTTGCTGCCACTTATCCAACGGCTCTCCGCCAAACGTGATTTTGCCGCCGTCGTTCCGATTTCGGCGCAGCGCGGCACCAATCTCGAGGCCCTGGAAACGGAGCTCGTGCAGCGCCTGCCCACCTCGGTCGCTCATTTTCCGCAGGAGCAGATCACGGACCGCAGCGAGCGCTTCATCGCGGCAGAGCTCGTTCGTGAACAGCTGATCAAGACCTTGGGGCAGGAGCTGCCCTATGCGAGCACCGTGGAGATTGAAGCCTTTGAGCAAGAAGGTCGGCTGCGGCGCATCGCGGCCGTGATCTGGGTGGAGCGCAGCGGCCAGAAACCGATCGTGATCGGTCATAAGGGCCAGCGGCTCAAGGAAGTCGGCCGTCGGGCACGCGAGGAAATGCAAGCGGTATTCGACGCGGCGGTCTACCTGCAGCTATGGGTCAAAGTCAGGGAAGGCTGGTCGGATGACGAGCGGGCACTCAGCTCTCTTGGCTATGCCGATTTCTGACGCGCCAAGATGAGTGAGCGCCGCGGCAGCCTTCTCGAACCCGCTTATGTATTGCACCGCCGCCCCTATCGCGAGTCGAGCGCCATAGCGGAGCTTTTTACCGCCGAGCATGGCCGGCTCGGCGTCGTGGCCCACGGTATGCGCTCGCAACGCTCACGCTGGCGGGCATTGCTGCAGCCGTTTTGGCCCTTAACGGTATCCTGGCAGGCACGCGGCGAGCTGGGAACACTGACCGACGTGGAAATGAAAGGGCGAGCGACCTTGCCGACGGGCCGGCGATTGCTCAGCGGCTTCTATCTCAATGAGCTTCTACTGCGTTTGTTGCAGCGGGAGGATCCCTATCCGGAGCTTTTCCAAAGGTACGCCGTGACCTTGTCGATGTTGGCGAGCGATGCCGCCGAACCGCCGCTGCTGCGCAGCTTCGAGCGGGATCTGCTTGCCGCCTTGGGCTATGGCTTGTTATTAAGCCACGACATCTGGGGTGGCACGATTGAAGCGCAACGCTGGTATCGCTACGAAATCGACAAAGGGGCGGTGCCTGTGACGGCGCCGGAGGGGCACCTAGTGGTGCAGGGTACGACGTTGCACGCGCTGGCGAGCGGTATTTTTCCCGACGCCGGCATCGAGGCAGAGGCCCGTCAACTCATGCGAGCGGCCTTGCGGCCCCATATCGGCGAGCGCGCGCTGAAGAGCCGCGAACTTTATGCCCGATACCTGGGGATGAAACCGCAACCCGAGCCGAGGGATGGTTCGTAATCATGGAAAATGCAGGCCAGCCGGCCGACGTTCTTCTCGGAGTCAATATCGATCACGTCGCGACGCTGCGCCAAGCGCGGGGTACCCGTTACCCGGATCCCGTGCAGGCGGCGATCGAGGCTGAGCAGGCGGGCGCCAATGCCGTCACGTTGCACCTGCGCGAGGATCGCCGGCATATTCAAGAGCGCGATCTGAGGTTGTTATACGAAATCGTGCAGACCCGCTTGAACCTGGAGATGGCGATGACGGCGGAGATGCTCGCAATCGCCGAGCGCTACCGCCCGCATGACAGCTGCATCGTGCCTGAACGGCGCGAGGAGTTGACCACCGAGGGCGGGCTCGACGTGTGCGCCCAGCTGACGCGGGTGCGTGAGACCTGCGACCGGCTCAAGGCGGTCGGCATCGAGGTGGCGCTGTTCATCGATCCGGAGATTGAGCAAGTTGACGCGGCGGCGGAGGCCGGGGCGCCCTGTGTAGAGATCCATACGGGGCATTATGCCGACGCGGCGTCGAGCGATAGCCGCGCGCGGGAGTTGGAGCGCCTCCGCGCCGCGGTATCGCATGGCTTGCAGCGCGGGCTCCAAGTCAATGCGGGCCATGGGCTGAATTATCACAATGTCAAGCCCGTCGCCGCGATCGCGGGCGTGAATACGCTCAACATAGGCCATGCGATCGTCGCGCGGGCGCTGTTCGTGGGATTGGCGACGGCCGTCGGCGAGATGAGGCGCTTGATTCTGGAGGCCGGGGCTTGGCGATCGTCGGAATAGGCGCCGATGTGGTGGACACGGTGCGCATTCGGGCTATTTGGGCTCGGCACGGCCAGCGCTTCGTCTTACGAATCCTCACCATGGCCGAGCGCACGCAGTGGAACGGAGTGGAGGCCGGTTTCCTTGCCCGGCGGTTCGCCGTGAAAGAGGCGGCGGCCAAGGCGCTCGGTAGCGGTATTGCGGCGGGCGTGACCTTCCATGATATGGAATTGGATCATGAGCCGGGCGGCCGGCCGATACTGCGCCTTCACGGCGCTGCGTGGCGCCGCGGCAAGGCGTTGGGTGTGACCACGGTTCACGTGAGTATCAGCGATGAAAAGACGCTTGCTCTGGCATTCGTGGTCCTGGAATCTCGGAACTGAGGCCGTCGAGCGATCGGTCGGGACAAAAGCGTCGCCTTGTTGCTCGTGCTCGGCGCGGGGGCGCACGACGTTTCCTTGTACAACCGGGCAATGACAACGGCCTGCGAGGCGACCGCTGATCAAACCGAGAGCGGCGGGGACGGGGCGCGGCCATCGTGCTGCTGCCTTTCGATCTCTGTCAAAAGCCGTTTCATGCCTGCTGAGATTGCCCGGCGCTTGCCTTTGCTCACCGCCTCTTCGAGGTTCTTACAGGCGGATTTCAAGCGCGTTAATCGGCAGATGCTGGCGGCTCCGTGTAACCGGTGCACATGCTCGCGCAGCCCCATCATGTCTTCTTTGCGATAGGCATCACGTATTCGTCGGCAGTGTTCGGGTAGCTCGACGCAAAACATTTGGGCCAATTCCGCAGCGAGCGGATTCTCGGCTGGAGTGGCGTCACCGGCGCTTGCCGTGCAAGTGCTTGTCGTATCGGCTCGAGTTGTCTGCCGAGCTTGCAGACAGCGTACGACTTGTTGTTCCGTGATCGGCTTGATCAGGCACTCGTCCATGCCGCCGGCCAGTAGCCGCTCGCGTTCACCCGGCATGGCGTTCGCGGTCAAGGCGACGATCTCGGGCGCGCGCTCGCGCGGATAGAGCTCGTGGATGCGTTGAGCGGCCTCCTCGCCGCCCAGCCCGGGCATGAGAATGTCCATGAAAATCACATCGTAAGCGCGTTCCTGGCAACGCGCCATCGCCTCCAATCCGTTGCAGGCTTCATCGACCCAAGCCCCCTGCCGTGCTGCGATACAGCGCACCAGCTTGCGATTGATCGCATTGTCATCGACGACGAGCACGCGCAAGGAATTGGCCGATGTCGATTCTGGATCCCCTTCGAGCACGTTAGCTTCGTCAGGCGCCGCGCGCGGTACCAGCGGGCTGGGCGCGCCGACGAGTCGGCAGAGCTCACGAAGAAGGGTCTGGCGGCGGCCTGCTTTCGGCAGGGCCGTGTTGGCGCCCTTCTTGATAAACCGATGCAGCTGCGCGCGCTCGACCGTGCTTGCCAGGACCATCAACGGCACATTGGCCTCGACGCAGCCTCGTACCAACGCCTTCGAAAGATCTCGATGCAGCGACTTTCGCGCAACGCTCACGATGACAGCCGCCGACGGGCATTGCTGATCCAGGCGATCGAGCAAGTCTGATTCATTGTCTAGAACCGTGAGGTCTGCACCCCACGGTGCCAGTAACCCCTGAACCGCATCCTGGGAAAGGGGCTCGTCATCGAGCAGCAGAATCCGTCGATCCACGAGCGGGCTGACTCCGGTCACCGCCGCGCTCTGCGTGTTGCGCGCCTTCTGCAAGCACAAGGTGAACCAGAACGTCGATCCTTGTTGCGGCTCGCTTTCAAGGCCGATTGTCCCCCCCATCTGCTCGACGAGCTTCTTGGAGATGATCAGGCCAAGCCCGGTACCGCCGAAGTGGCGACCGGGCGAATCACCTGCCTGGCCAAAGGCCCTGAAGAGCTTGCTGCGATCCTCATCGCTGAGCCCCACGCCCGTGTCGCTGATGTTGATGCGCAATGTCGCATCGGTTGCGCCTTCCTCTTCGAGGACGACTTGAACGACGACTTGGCCGTGGTGAGTGAACTTGATGGCGTTGTGTACGAGGTTGGTCAATATCTGCCGTATGCGGGTAGGATCACCGTTGAGCCGCGTTGGCACGTCCGCGTAAACTACATGGATCAGCTCGAGACCTTTGCTGTAGGCCGTCGGAGCAAGCAAGGTGACCACCTCCTCAACGCTGTCTCGGGGATCGAACGTCATGCTGTCGATTTCGAGCTTGCCGGCCTCGATCTTGGAAACGTCCAGAATATCGTTGATGATCGTCAGCAGATTGGCACATGAGACTTTGATGGTGTCGACATGGTCGCGTTGCTCAGCGTCGAGCGGGGTGTGGCGCAGCAGTTCGGCGAAACCCACGATGCCGTTGATCGGCGTGCGGATTTCATGACTCACGTTGGCAAGGAACTGCGACTTGGTTGTGCTTGCTTCCAGCGCGCGGCGACGTGCGACATCCAGCTCCGCATTCTGCACCTCGAGCGCCCGCAGCGTCTGGCGCAGCTCCGAGGCCGTTCGGCGCACGCGCTCCTCGAGTCGGTATTGACGGTGGCGCAGGGCCCATATCATTGCGCCTATTGCCGTTTCCAGCTGTCCCAACTGTCCCTGGCAACCGGTCGGCAGCCAGCTTTGCAGCGAGTCGTGCTCGAGCTTTTGCACCCGCTGCGTCAGCCGGCGCATCGGTCTCAATATGGTGCCGGCGACGATCAACGCGGCGAGAGCGGCACAAAAGAGTATCGCCAGGGCAAGCAGTCCCGAATACATCAATCCCGTTAAGTGCGCGCGTAGAGCATCACTTACCGGCATCTCGATCTGCAGGGTGCCAAGGCGGGCAGCGCTCAGCGGGGGCAGAGACGTTCCTACCAAGCGGCTCGCGTGCAGTGGAAGCACGGCTGTGGCCGGCTGCAATTGTGTTCCTGCTGGCAGGCTCCGGAGCAAATAACTGGCGAAAGCGACAAGCGCGTCCGGCGCGCTGCGCTCCCTGCCGTCAACAATAATTCGACCCTGCTCGTCGAGCACCCGGAATCGATCGACGCGCCTGCTTTGGACCGCCGCTTGCGAAATATTGCGTAACATATGGCGGTCACTGCGCTGCAGTGCCCGCTCGATCGCCGGGGCCCATTGTCTAGCGATCAGCTGCGCCTCGGATTGCAGGTCATTGTTAAAGCGGGCCAATCGGGCATCCACCAAGAGGATGAGCATCACCACGGCAAGGGCGGCGACGGGCGTCAATGCCAGGAACAGGAGTCGCACCCGAATTCCGCAATAGCTCATCTGCCAACTCCAATTCAACAAAGCGCCTCGGTGCCGCTGCCCCGCAGGACGTCACGGACTCACCGGGAATGCAAAATCATTGCGTGTCACTCACCTTTTTAGCATAGCAATCCGCAAGGCGAGCCGAGTACTCACCTTCTTAAGCCGTTTGCGTTCCATTACAATCGTCGGCTGTGAAATCTTGTGCACGCTACGCGCGTTGCTCAGCAGACGTTCCCAAGCGCAACCGCAAGACCGAGCGTGACAATGAACGTGTTCGCCTTCGACATCGAGACCATGCCGGACCTGCAGGCCGGTCGTCGCCTGTATGGGCTTGAGGGGCTGGGAGACGATGCGGTGCTCAGCGCCATGCGCGCACTTCGGCGGCAGCACGCCGGGGGCTCGGAATTTCTGCGCCTGCATTTGCAGCGCGTGGCGGTGATTTCCCTGGCCGGGTATATCGGCGAGCGGTTTTGCATCTGGTCGATCGGCGAGGCGGGCGCAAGCGAGGCCGAGGTGCTGACGCGCTTTTTCGCCGGTATCGAGCGCTATGTGCCGCGGTTGATTTCATGGAACGGTAGCGGTTTCGATCTGCCCGTGCTGCACTATCGCGCAATGATCCACGGTGTTCAGGCACCGCGTTACTGGGAGAACGGAAGCGCTGACACGGGGTTTCGCTGGGACAATTACCTCAACCGGTTTCACGAACGGCACACCGACCTGATGGATGTGCTCGCCGGATATCAGGCGCGCGCCAACGCACCGCTCGACGAGATGGCGAGCCTATGCGGATTTCCCGGCAAGATGGGAATGAGCGGGGCGCACGTCTGGGAGCAGCTCGCGGCGGGGGAATTCGATGCCGTGCGCGATTACTGCGAGACCGACGCATTGAACACCTACCTGCTGTACCTGCGCTTCGAGCTGATGCGCGGGCGGCTGGATGCGGCGGGGTATGCCGAGGCATGCGAGCGTGTGAAAGAGACCTTGCGCCAGAGCGGCAAGGCGCATCTGGACGCGTTTCTCAATGCCTGGGAGGCTGTTAGCCGCTGAGGCGGCCGTGATAAAGGGCTCGTCTGATGGGTCAAACACGCAGGCGGCTACGACAGCAGCCGGTCGAGGCCGAAGTGAGCGCATTGAGCCACGAAGGTCGTGGCATTGCGCATATACAAGGCAAGACTACCTTTGTGCGCGGGGCCTTGGCGGGGGAGCGGGTGCGCCTGCGCTATACCAAGCGGCACCGGCAGTGGGACGAGGGCAAGCTGCTGGAGGTGCTGCGTGCGGCGCCCGAGCGGATCGAGGCGGGCTGCGCCCATTTCGGCGTTTGCGGAGGTTGCGCTTTGCAGCATCTTCCCGCGCCGCAGCAGCTCAGCTTCAAAGAGGCCGTGGTGCGGGAGAAGCTGCGCCACATAGGCGGTGTGGAGCCGAATAGCTGGCTTGCGGCCCTGACCGGCCCGCTCTGGGGTTATCGCCGCAAGGCGCGCCTCGCCGTCAAGCACGTGCCTGGCAAGGAGGATCGGGTGCTGGTGGGCTTTCGCGAGATTCACAGCACCTTGGTGGCGGATCTGGCGAGTTGCCGCGTGCTGGATCCCCGCGTCGGCAGGCGCATTCCTGAACTGGCCGAGATGATCAGGCGGCTGTCGATTTTCGACCGGGTGCCGCAGATCGAGGTCGCCGCCGGCGATCAGGCGGTCGGCTTGGTGTTCCGGAATCTGGCGCCGTTCGCTGAGGAGGACTATCGGATACTGCGGGCTTTTGCCCAAGAGTACGATTTCTACGTCTACGAGCAGCCTGGCGACGAAGCCTCGGTCCGGGCCGTCTGGCCGCCCGCGCCGCAGCTTAGCTACGCGTTGTCGGAGCACGGGCTGAGCTTGTTTTTTGCGCCTACCGATTTCACGCAGGTCAATGCGGCCGTGAACCACGCGCTGGTGGGGCAGGCCATTGAGCTGTTGGCATTGCGCACGCAGGATCGCGTGCTCGATCTCTATTGCGGTCTCGGAAATTTCTCGCTATGCATCGCCCGCCGGGTAGCGAGCGTGGTCGGGCTGGAAGGCAGCGACACGCTGGTGGCGCGGGCCCGGGAGAATGCGGCGCGCCATGCGATCACCAATGCAATTTTCCAACGAGCGGATTTGAGTCGAGGGATTGGCGAGCTGCCGTGCTTGCGGGATGGCGTCTCGCGCGTGTTGCTCGACCCGCCGCGCTCCGGCGCGGCCGAGGTGCTAGCCGATATCGCCGCTCTGGGTGCCGAGCGTATCGTCTACGTTTCGTGCGGACCGTCGACGCTGGCGCGCGATGCCGGCCGTCTCGTTCACGAATTCGGCTATGAGTTGGCGGCGGCGGGGGTAATGGACATGTTCCCACACACGGCGCATATCGAATGCATTGCGTCGTTTGTGCGCAAGTAGGCGGGGAGCGCGCGATGAGCCTTCATTACGATATAGTCGAGCAGGAGACCTGCTATGACGGGCACTTCAAGATCGTTCGCTACCGCATACGGCACGGCCTATTCGGCGGCGGTTGCAGCGGCATGCTGACGCGCGAGTGCTTCGAGCGCGGTCATTCCGTTGGCGTATTGCCCTACGATCCGAAACGCGACGCCGTCGTTTTGGTTGAGCAGTTTCGCGTCGGCGCCCTGGATGCCTCACGCGGTCCGTGGCTGCTGGAGGTCGTCGCGGGCGTGATCGAGCCGGGTGAATCGACCGAAGAGGTCGCCCACCGCGAGCTGCACGAAGAGGCCGGTTGCGAGTCCCGGGAACTGTTGCCGATATGCCGTTATCTGGTCAGCCCGGGTGGGACGTCGGAGCAAGTGGCGCTTTACTGCGCGCGCCTCGATACCGCGGGTATCGGGGGCATACACGGCAACGCCGAGGAAGGTGAGGACATCCGCGTCCATGTGGTGCCGTTAGACGAGGCGCTCGACATGGTTGCATCCGGGACGATTCATGCCGCCATGCCCATCATCGCTTTGCAGTGGCTCGCCCTCAACCGCCAGCGCTTACAAGCGTTATGGCTTGACGAGTGAGCTGAGCTCGCCTTAATCGAGTGCTCGGGCATCCGATCCGAGCATGGACCAGCTGTTCTCCCCGTGTCTGGCCACTCCCTGGCCCAAAATACCCTATGCTGAATTTAGGAGCTCGATGGCGAGCGTGGCAGGCATTGTCCGCCGCCAGGGAGGTTACCATGTCGCACGAATTCGAGCCTGTGGTCGGCCATTGGTATCGTTACCTCGACAAGGGACAGGGGTTTGCGGTGGTCGCGTTGGACGATTCGCAGGCCTTGATCGAGATTCAGCACTATGATGGCGACGTCGAAGAGATTGACTTCGACTCATGGTATGAAATGGACATCGAGCCGACGTTGACACCGAAGGATTGGATCGGCCCGTTGGATGACACCGAGCTTGATGATCTGTGCTACACGGATTCGGAGATGGACGAAGTGCCGGCGACCGAGGGCGACGAGTACCCGGAACGCGCCGAAGAGTGGAGTAACGACCCCGAGGGCCGGGCGGCTGCGGAGCGTGATCAGGACGAGCCCGATGTCCTCGAGGAGGGCGGAGAAGACAGGTATGACGCATAAACGTCTTCTGCGAGGCGCTACTCGGGCGTGTATTTCATTATCTGTGCTGAAGCCCGCGTATTTCTGTTAGAGATGGGTTCGTTAGACAGCCGTAGCGCTCGACACTCGCTTGGACGATGGGCGGCAAATCACTTGGCGAAGATCGCAAACGAACGACCGCAAAGCTCGGACGAGCTCAGTAATGATTGGCTGCGGGAAGGCGCTCCAGGGCTTTCGCAAAGGCGGAAAGACTTGCGCTGCGCAGCAGGACCAGCTGCGTTGGCGATTGCTTGCAGAAATGACGAACCCGTTGCATTGCTCCATGGCTGACGCAATCCACCGGGCATATCACCGCATCGGCGCGGGTCAGCACCGCGGCCAAGCGGCTAAGCCCCGCCTCGAGTCCACCATCGTGGTGGATGAATGACCAGCCGTTTTGCTCTGCAAGGGCACGGTAATATCGACACAGGCGAACCCGTCCGCCGACGTAGAGCAGGCAACGATTCTCGCAAGGCAAGCCGGATTGCGGGCAAATGGTAACGGCTTGCTCCGCGGGCGGAGGCGACTCAACCGCGGTGCTCGGTGTGGCTCGCGGCTCGGAAGGGTTACCTGGCCGAGCGGATGCGGAGGTTGCGTTGACAGTGACGCTATCCGTTGACGCGTAAGACATGGCAAGAGAACCATCGAGTAGAACCGTTGAATAATAACGATAATGATTCCTATTAATATGTCAAGCGACCGTGACGTGTTCTCCGGACGCGGATGGGCTCGATGGAGAGGGGCACCGCAGGGTTAGAGGCGAATTCGCGAGAAAGGCAGGCAAGCACTCGGGCGTGGCGGCATTCGGATGAAGCACTACGGGTTGTGTGCCTTGAGGTTCCGGGCGCCTCTTCCGTGCGCGCAGGGACAGAGGCGCCGCCGGCCGGTGATCAAGATTCAGTCATAGTCGTACCAGTCAGGAAACTCACTTCGTAAATCGAGCATCACCCGGGCAATTTCTTCCTGTGTATAGGGCTCAGTGGCACCATCCTCCTCAAACTCATCGGCGGGCCATTTCTGCGCGACTTGCTCTGCTAGTTCGTCCTCGGAGTAGTCAACAAAGAGCTGAGCGAGTTCTTCGCGCGTATGTTGGCCATTACCTGTCAGGTGAGTCGCACAGATCGCTCGCAGCCAGTCCTCACGCGTTTCGAAAGGGTAGCCGCCAAATACGTAGCCCATGGTTTGATCCTCGCAGTAGAAATACCGTTCATTGCGCTTCACCACTGTCCTTGCGGATAGCATGCGCATCGTTGATCGCCTGCTTGCGGGGCAGCACTTTCCTGCCCGTATCCTCAACCGCTGTCCGTGAGCGGTTTGAGCCGGGCGCTGCATCAATTCAAATTATAGAAATCCCAATATTTTAGTATCCTCTCGATGATGGTGTCGTGCTGATAACGCAACTCGCGACGTGCGTCAATGTGTCTCGTCATTGACGCACGCAACGGGCGATCGCCCTCATCGAGCACGTCCGGTGCGGACGGGCAGCGACAAGCGGATTCATACAATATGCTCACGAAGTGGCTTATCCAGTGCTATAGTAGCCGGCGATTCAGCCCTACTTTGCCAAATGCTTTATCCGGAGGTTGTCAAGGGGTTGGATAGGCGACAATAAGTGGGTATTCTGCGCCGCTTCGACTGGCCAGTCCGTCGTTCAGCCGCAGGAGACGCCCCAAACGTGGCATTCGCTCGTCATGAATTCGCCGTAGCCGTAGCCGTAGCCGTGGCGGTGTTGGACTGACGGGTGCACGAATAGTAACTAAGGTGTACACAGTGCGCGCCGGGCAGCGGAGGGCACAGCGAAGAGCTTGCTTGTCCAGGTCGACGCGAGGCGTCCGAGTGGGCGCGTGCAAATACGATATATATCAACTTTATTCTATTCTTTAAGACTTTAATTTTGCGTTGCAAACGCATTTCTTAAATGTAGCAGCTAGGCTGCTGGTTTTTGCCAGGAGGTCGTACGATGCAACCGCCGCAGGATACTACCACGACGGCTGCTGAGCGCTCTCAATCCTTGGGGGAGGGCCACGGCGTGCCCCGGCGGCGCCTCGCCAATGCAATCCGAGCGCTGAGCATGGACGCTGTGCAACGGGCCAATGCTGGGCATCCGGGGGCGCCCATGGGCATGGCTGATATCGCTGAGGTGCTCTGGAACGATTTCCTGCGCCACAACCCGGCCAACCCACACTGGTTCAACCGGGACCGCTTCATTCTCTCCAACGGGCACGGTGCGATGCTGCTCTACTCAGTGCTGCATTTGACCGGCTATGAGCTCAGTCTGGAGGACATCAAGCAGTTTCGCCAGCTCGGCTCCAATACGCCCGGCCACCCGGAGTATGGGTACACGCCTGGCGTCGAGACGACGACCGGCCCGTTGGGGCAAGGGTTGGCGAACGCGGTGGGAATGGCCATCGCGGAGAGAACGCTGGCGGCTCAGTTCAATCGCCCCGGCCACAAGCTGGTCGATCATGACACCTATTGCTTTTTGGGCGATGGCTGCCTGATGGAGGGGATCTCGCACGAGGCCTGCTCGTTGGCCGGTACGTTAGGGCTCGGCAAACTCATCTGTATTTACGACGACAACGGCATTTCGATTGATGGCAAGGTCGAAGGTTGGTTCACCGACGATACCCCTCGGCGTTTCGAAGCCTATGGCTGGCACGTCGTGCGTGATGTGGACGGCCACGACGCCGAGGCGGTGAAGCAGGCCATCACGCAGGCACGCGAAGTCACCGATCGGCCGACACTTATCTGTGCCAAGACGGTGATCGGCTTTGGGGCGCCGAACGTCTGTGGCACCCATGGGGTTCACGGGGCGCCGCTGGGTGAGGACGAGATTCAGGCCACCCGGGAGTTTCTGGGCTGGGAGCATCCGCCGTTCGAGATTCCGGAGGCGATTTACCAGGGCTGGAATGCTCGCGCCCAAGGCGCGAAGTGGGAGGCGGAATGGGACGCCGCGCTAACCGACTATAAGCGCGTCCATCCCGACTTGGCGGGCGAATTCGAGCGGCGTATCCGTGGCGAGTTGCCGGAGCATTGGCCGCAGCATGCCGCCGAGGCGTTGGCGCGCGCCAATGAGCGCGGTGCCAAGGAGGCGACCCGAAAAGCCTCCCAAGGGGCGCTCAATGCCTATGGTCCTTATTTGCCGGAGCTGCTCGGCGGATCGGCCGACCTTACCGGGTCGAACAACACCAAGTGGGACGACTGCACGGCGGTGAGCCATTCGGACGAGGATGGCAATTACATCTACTACGGCGTGCGGGAATTCGGTATGGCAGCCATCATCAACGGACTCGCGTTGCATGGTGGTTTCATCCCTTACGGCGGGACCTTTCTCACCTTTTCCGATTACGCGCGCAATGCGCTGCGGATGGCCTCGCTCATGGGCGCTCAGAGCATCTTCGTGCTGACCCACGATTCCATAGGCCTCGGCGAGGATGGGCCGACTCACCAGCCAGTGGAGCACGTGGCCTCCTTGCGGCTGATCCCGAACCTCAACGTGTGGCGGCCCTGCGATAGCGTGGAGACGACGGCCGCATGGCGCTCGGCGATCGAACGCCGCGACGGGCCCACCTGCCTTATCCTCACGCGGCAGGGGGTGGCCCATCAGAGCCGCGATGCCGCGACGCTGCAGGCGATCGAACGCGGCGGCTACGTGCTGCGTGATGCGACTCCGGAGCCTGAGGCGCTCATCATCGCGACCGGATCCGAGGTGGAACTCGCCGTGGCAGCAGCACAGGCGCTTGCTGAGCGCGGCCGGCGCATCCGCGTCGTTTCCATGCCCAGCGTTGAGATCTTCGAGGCGCAAGATGGTGCCTACCGGGAGTCGGTCATCCCCTCCCGGGTGACCGCGAGATTGGTGTTGGAGGCTGGCGCGACACGGCTTTGGGCCTCGTATGCAGGGCCCAAAGGGAAGGTGCTCGGTATTGACCGCTTCGGCGAATCGGCGCCGGGCGACGTGCTGTTCCAGCATTTTGGCTTTACCGTGGAGCACGTCGTGGCGGCGCTCGAAGCGTTGCTGACCGAATAGGGGGCTATTAACGGTATTGCGCGAGGTGTTTGCTGAGAGCTCCCGGGCGCTGCGGCGGTGGGCGAGCCTCGCAGAGCATACTCGCCGCGAGCTATCCGCAACAGAGATTTACCGCAGGAATTTCAGCTACGCAGGAGGTAAGCGAAATGGCTTTGATCACCCTGAGGCAATTGCTTGATCACGCCGCTGACCACGGTTATGGCGTGCCAGCCTTTAATATCAACAACATGGAGCAAGTGCATTCGATCATGGAAGCTGCGGACAAAGCCGACAGCCCGGTGATCATGCAGGCTTCGGCGGGCGCGAGAAAATACGCCGGCTCATCCTTCCTGCGCTACCTATTCGACGCGGCCGTTCAGCAGTGGCCCCACATACCGATCGTGATGCATCAGGATCATGGTGCTTCGGCCGCCGTGTGCTTGCGCTCCATTCAGCTCGGGTTCACGTCGGTGATGATGGACGGCTCGCTGCTCGAGGATATGAAAACGCCGGCGGACTACGATTACAACGTCGATGTAACCCGGCGGGTTTCGGAAATGGCGCACGCAGGCGGTGTCTCCGTGGAAGGAGAGCTCGGCTGTCTCGGTTCGCTCGAAAGCGGTATGGCCGGAGAAGAGGATGGCTCCGGCGCCGAGGGCAAGCTGAGCCGTGAGCAGTTGCTAACTGATCCGGATCAGGCGGCGGACTTCGTGAGCAAGACCCAGGTGGATGCATTGGCGATCGCCATCGGCACCTCACACGGGGCCTATAAGTTCACCAAACCACCGACGGGCGAGACGCTCGCTATCGACAGAGTCAAAGAGATCCATGCGCGGATTCCGACGACCCACCTGGTGATGCACGGCTCCTCATCGGTGCCCCAGGAGTGGCTGGAGATAATCAACACCTACGGTGGCGATATGGGTTCGACCTATGGCGTGCCGGTAGAAGAGATTGCCGAGGGCATCCGCCATGGTGTGCGCAAGGTGAACATCGATACCGACCTGCGCATGGCTTCCACCGGCGCGATTCGCAAGTTCCTGGCCGAGAATGCCAAAGAGTTCGATCCGCGCAAATTCCTCAAGGCATCGACCCAGGCGATGCAGGAGATTTGCCAGGCGCGCTTCGAGGCGTTCGGCTGCGCGGGTCAGGCCGCCAAGATCAAGCCTGTGGGTCTGGAGGCAATGGCGCAGCGTTATGCAAGCGGCGCTTGAGGGAGCGGCGGGCGTCGCACGCCTGCCTTCGCGGCGGGAAAGCCGTGCCTGCAGGGGGAGTTCCTAATGTCCAAGCAACATCCGATTGTCGCGATCACCGGCTCCTCCGGGGCCGGCACCTCCACCGTGCGGGGGGCCATGGAGCATATCTTCCGACGTGACGGCTTCAATGCCGCAGTCATCGAAGGCGATAGCTTCCACCGTTACGATCGTTCTGAGATGCGACGTCAGCTTGAGCTGGCACGTAACGAGGGACGCAACCTGAGTCACTTCGGTCCGGACGGCAATCTCTTCGAAGAGCTCGAAGCCCTATTCCGGGAATACAGTGAGCACGGCAGCGGAAAACGCCGTTACTATCTGCATAATGCGGAAGAGGCCGCCCCCTTCAACCAAGAGCCGGGAACATTCACGCCCTGGGAAACGCTACCGGGCGATACGGACTTGCTTTTCTACGAAGGGCTGCACGGCGGCGTGGTCACGGATAATGTCGATGTCGCTCAATATGTGGACTTGCTGATCGGTGTGGTGCCGATCGTGAATCTCGAATGGATCCAGAAGATTCATCGCGATACCTCGGTGCGGGGCTACAGTCCGGAAGCGGTGACGGATACGATCCTACGGCGTCTGCCTGATTACGTGCATTTCATCACACCGCAGTTCTCCCGCACGGATATCAATTTCCAGCGGGTGCCGACGGTGGATACTTCCAATCCGTTCATCGCGCGGGATATCCCAACGCTGGACGAGAGCTTCGTGGTGATACGTTTTCGGGAGCCTCGAAAGACGCAGGTGGATTTCCCGTATTTGCTCGATATGATCGATGGTTCCTTTATGTCTCGGCGCAACAGCATCGTCGTGCCCGGCGGGAAAATGGGGCTGGCCATGGAGCTTATCATTCAGCCCTTGGTCGAGCGGCTGGTGCAAAACGGGGCCAATCGGATATCGGCCTGAAGGATTCAGTTGGACTCGATAAAATCGGGAGATAGACCAATGCGCTACGAAGGCAGGTCCCTCAGCCAGTTCCTCAGTGAGGGGATTCGTCAGGGATCAGGGTTGGAGGCGGATCTCGCCGGCTTGATCGGCGAGGTCGCCACGGTGTGTAAGACGCTTTCGTATGCCGTGCGGGCGGGCGGCCTCGAAGGCGTGCTCGGCACGGCCGGCACCGAGAATGTCCAAGGCGAGACGCAGCAGAAGCTCGATGTTTTCGCCAACGAGGCCATGCTCCACAGCCTCAGTGAGTCCGAACATCTGGCGGGGATGGCCTCAGAGGAAATGACGGATATCCATCCGGTATCGGTAGCCGGCTCGCGCGGTCGCTATCTGTTGATCTTCGACCCCTTGGACGGCTCTTCGAACATCGACGTCAATGTCTCGGTGGGGACGATCTTCTCGGTTCTGCGCGCCCCGGCAGGAGCGGCTGAGCTGTCGGCCAAGGATTTTCTGCAGCCTGGCCGGGAGCAGGTGTGCGCCGGTTATGCGCTTTATGGGCCGTCTACTATGCTGGTGCTGACCACGGGCAATGGAGTCGATGCCTTTACCTTGGATACGCGGATCGGCGAGTTCATGCTCACGCACCCGCAGTGCCAGATTCCTGCCGACACGCGGGAGTTTGCCATCAATATGTCCAACCGGCGGTTTTGGGAGCCGCCGATGGCGCGGTATATCCAGGAGTGCCTGGACGGGCGCGAGGGGCCACGTGGAAAAGACTTTAATATGCGCTGGGTGGCTTCCATGGTAGCGGAAGTACACCGGGTATTGTGTCGTGGCGGTATCTTCATGTATCCCTATGACAGCCGTGACCCCACGCGCCCTGGACGCTTGCGTTTGATGTACGAAGCAAGCCCCATGGCGCTGCTCATCGAGCAGGCCGGTGGGGCCGCTTCGACGGGCTATGAACGTATGCTCGATGTGCAGCCGACAGATTTGCACCAGCGTGTACCCGTGATACTTGGCTCACGGAATGAAGTCGAGCAGGTAACCTCATACCACGCGGAAGCGCCCACCAAAGCGGCCAACTAGAGCCCAAGGTGACCCACGCCGCGGTTGACGCTCACGGCGCGGGATCACATCTGGCGCAAATACGGCCGCATTTCGACGGCGGTGGCGTTGCAAAAGATGCGGCCGCACTTCATCGAGCCCGGGGGGTGTTGCGACGGCTCCTCGGGCTCGCTGCAGTTCATTTCTCGTTTGGGTTGGATGACTGCAATCATATGCGATCGGCATGCTTCGAGCTGTGGCCAGGGACCTAAGCAATCGCTGGGCGAAGGGCATGGATGGTGTGTTTCCCGTCATAGACCCATACCGCAGTGGCTTTCTTGAAACAGCCGACGGGCAGCAGATTTACTTCGAGGAGAGCGGCAACCCCGCGGGTCTGCCGGTTGTCATGGTGCATGGCGGGCCGGCTTCCTCGACCCCATCCTATCGGCGGCGGTTTTTCCGACCCACCGTTTATCGAATCATTGGCTTTGACCAGCGCGGCGCTGGGCGTTCGCAGCCCAGTGGGATTCTAGAGAAAAACACCACCTCTCATCTTGTCGATGACATGGAGGCGCTGAGAAAACACCTTGGCGTGGAGCATTGGGTGATTTTTGGCGGCTCGTGGGGCGCAACCCTTGGCCTATGCTATGTGCAGCGTTACCCGGAGCGTGTGCGGGCGTTGCTGTTACGCGGTACATTGCTTGGGCGGTCGCGGGATTTGGAGTGGTTTTTCGGTGCATGTGGTGTAGCCTCGATGATGCCGGAAGCCTACCAGCGGTTTCTTGCACCGCTTCCGGCGCACGCCAGAGCGCGACCGTTGCCGGCCTATGCGGAGCTGCTCTCCTCAGGCAGCCCGAATGTTCGGATGGAAGCGGCCGCTGCTTGGGCTGGGTGGGAGGCGAGTGTCGCGCGTGGTCCGCATTGCACCAGTACGGCTGCGGGGCCTGATGCGAAGCTGAGCGCGATGGATGCAGATCGCTACGCCATCGCGGCGACCTATGCTCGCAACGGCTTTTTCCTCGAGTCGGAATGCGGCGCGCTGCCCGATTCGCGAAAGCTGGCGCAAGTGCCCGGGTTCATCATTCATGGCAGGCTGGACTTCGTCTGTCCGCTCGAGAATGCCATCACGCTGCACCAGGCCTGGCCGAACTCCGAACTGAGGATAAGTGAGGAGGCGGGGCATCTCGACGTCGAGCCATCGCTGGTAGCGGCGCTCGTCTCAGCCAGTGAAGCCATCGGTCGTGCCGCGTATTAGAGCTGCGTTCTCTTAGGCCCGGAGAACGAACTTCCATTCGCACGGCGCGATTCGACAATGGCCATGTCAACGTGCCGGAGTATGGCTTATGCACGTGACCCTGCGCCAGCTCAAGGTGTTCGAGGCCGTTGCACGGAATCTAAACTACGCTCGTGCTTCCGAGGAGCTGCATCTTACTCAGCCGGCGGTTTCCATACAAATTCGCCAGCTCGAAGAAAAGATCGGTCTCCCGCTGTTCGAGCAGCTGGGTAAACGAGTTTTCTTGACCGAGGCCGGGCGGGAATTACACCGCTACAGTAAAGCGATCGGCCGCCAGCTGCTCGAAGCGGAGGAGACCTTTGCCGAGCTCAAGGGGTTGGGTCGAGGCAGGTTAGTCGTATCGGTAGCCAGTAATGGTGGGTTTCTTCGCGACTCGGTTATTGGCCGAATTCTGCCGTCTTCACGAGGGGATCACGCTCAGCCTGGAGATCACCAATCGGCAAAACCTGCTCTCCCGCCTGGAGGCCAACGAGACGGATATTGTCATCATGGGCCGTCCCCCGGCGGACTCGGAGCTCGTTGGCGAGTCCCTCATGGACAATCCGCTCGTGGTAATCGCCTCGCCTGGCCATCCATTGACGCAGCGAGAGAAAATTCCGCTCGCTGAGCTCGTCAAGGAACCTTTCGTTGTTCGCGAGGACGCCTCGGGTACCCGCCGGGCAATGGAGCATTTCTGCAGCGAACAGAAAATTGTACTGCGCACGACGATGCAGATGACGAGCAATGAGGCAATCAAGTGGGCCGTCATGGCGGGACTTGGCCTTGGCATCGTTTCCGTGCATACGCTGGAGCTGAGGTGGCCGGTGGGCAGCTCGCGATTCTGGACGTGAACGCGTTCCCCATCGTGCGTCAGTGGTATGTGGTTCATCGGCAGCAAACGGCTCTCACCCATCGCCAGAACGTTCAAAGAGTATGTGTTGCAGCAAGCTCCCAGGGTATGGGGGCGAGCGTACGCAGCAAGTTGTCAACCGATCGATGAGGGGTCAAATTTATAAGTATCTGCTCCTTAAAGGATATCTCAGCCGCATCGGCATAGGGTATGAGTGACGGTGGCCGCCAGTAGGCGCGGGGGCAATCGTGCTTCCCAAAATCGGCGGTTAAAGCGAGAAGCGAGCTCGCATTGAGATACTGTTGCGAATAGGTGGGCGAGACACCGTGAAGGGTCCTGAGCAACGGGCGTCCATTGAGCGGGAAAAGGGCTTCAACTGGCCCAAACGTTTAAGAACCGGCTTGCCGCAGGACATGGTCAAGCCATAATGCCGCCAAGCGGTCGGAGAGCCGATTTTGTTGCTGGCGTGCCGAGAGGTTGCCGAGATCGATCCAGGACAGCGGCTGATCCTGGCCGGCGCAGGAAAAGACCGGGCGGGTGCGCTCACCGTTTTCGGGATCAATCTGCCACTGCAGGCACTGGGCGCACACGCCTTTGAGCATGCACTGCATCGGGCTGCCCACCGTGCCAATGGCCTCGACATTCGCAGGAAAGTGGGGCTTTAGCTTATCCTTGAGGGCGTCCTGAAAGCCCGCCAGCAAGCCTGTACCGCCCATGATCATTATTCGATTGACCGTGTCGAGTTCGATCGCCGGTCCGCGGAGGGGTCGAATTTCGCCGTCGCCGTAGCGGCGCACCACATCGACCATATCCGTGGCCATGACGCTGCTGTCCTGCTCGCGACGAGCCGAAATCTTCGGCGCCCGGGCCGTGCACCAGAGGATTTGATCGGCACCGGCTTCCAACTCATCCTGATGATCGACCTCTGTGGCGCTGCCGAAAGCCGCGACATAGAGAACGCGGTTTCCGGCGGCGCGTAGCGCCGCGCCGATATCGAGCATCACGGCGGCTCCCCACCGGCCCGCCACGACAAGAACGGTTTTGTTTCGAGGTATGTCGGTTGGTGCCCCCGTGGGCCCCATCAGAATCAGCGGCTCGTCCACTTGCAGGCGGCCGACTAGGCGCGCGGCGACGCCCCATTGCAGGACGATGAGTCGGAGCATGTCGTCCCTGACACCGGTGCCGCTTACGGTGAGCAGCGGCACGTGCAGTCGGGTGCCCGCTACCAGTGGACTGTTCGACTCAAACGTCTGCAGACGAAAGAATTGGCCAGGGCGGAAGTTGCGCGCGGCCATCGGTGCGCGGACCCAAATTTCGACGAGCGCCGGGTTGAGCTGTCTGACTTCGGCCACCCGCGCCACCAACAGGTCGTCCATCCGCGACAGGAAGTCGGCGGTTGTGACTTCGCTCGTCTGTGGTTGCATGCGCAAAGTATCGATTACCTGGGGGTAGCTGCGTTTTGCCGAGGCGATGGCTTTTACCACGCTGCCATGAAATGCGGGATGGGTATCTCCCAAAAATGTCACGCGGCGTTTATGTTGCTCGTAGGAGGTAAAGGGTCCGAACTCCGGCGATTTACAGTGGCTCGCCGAACCTACCGGTTGAACGCCGTTGGCGTGAGCGACATGAGGCAGAAAGTGGTTGCCCTCGAGCGTGAAGGTGCCGGGGTATTCACGTTCATAAAGCGTGTTCGGAACGGTGCCCGCGGCCACGAAGATCGACCGCGCAGGCAGAATCACTTCCTCCCGCGTTGCGAGCCAGCGGCCTTCCTCGCGTTTCATGCGCCGACACACCAGATTCTGGACATGCTCGAAGCGATCGAGCTCGACATGAAGAGGCTCCAGGCCCTCCGCGTAGAACAGACCTTCCTCGGTGGCCTTGAGCACTTCCTCGTGGTTGCGTATATACGCCGGTGAGGCGTTGAGCCCCTTGCGGTAGGCGACAGTCACACCCCCCCACTGGCGCAAGAGCTTGCTGAAGTCGGGGGGCTCTGCGGCGGCGGCCGCCCGCTTGCGTTCGCTGCGAACCGCTTTGCCGTGCTCGAGAAATTCAGCGAGTGTCTCCCGGTCCTCGGCGTTGAGTCCCGAGGTGACCGATTGCTCGCCAAGCTCGGCTGCCAGCCGTTCGTAGCGCCCGAGAATCTTTTCGACCTGCTTGATGTAGTAAGCCTGGACCTCGGTTGCCGTATCGATGCCCGTAAGCCCGCCGCCGATGACCACGGCGGGCAATCGAACCTGAAGGTTGGCGAGACTGGATGCTTTGGCGGCACCGGTGAGCTGCAAGGCCATTAGGAAATCACTGGCCTGGCGCATGCCGCGCGCCAGGCTGTTGCGCATGTGAATGACCCGAGGCAAACCGGTCCCGGTGGCGTTACAGACATGATCGAAGCCGAGCTTCCAGGCATCCGCCAGGGTAAGCGTCCCGCCCAGCCGAACGCCGCCGTAGATGCGGAAGTTGGCTCGCCGGGCGAGCGACAAATAGATGAGCTTCAGGAAATTCTTGTCCCAGCGCACGGTGATGCCGTACTCGGCCACCCCGCCGAAGCCGAGCTGGATGCGCTCGTCGAGCGGCTCTTTGAGGTCCTCCCAGCGCTCCACGGGGGTTTCCAGGATCTCGCGCGGCAGCGGTTCGACCTTGAGCCCGTCGATCCCCACGACCGCACAACCTTCCAACGTGAGGTGGTGCGCCATTGTAAAGCCGGCGGGACCCATGCCCGCGACGAGAACCCGTCGGCCGTTATCGGGCTGCTGGAGGTATTGCTCCTGGCGCAGCGGGTTCCAGCGCGTGAGCAAATGATAGATCTCCACGCCCCAGGGAAGATCCAGCACATCTGTTAATACGCGGGTCTCTATTTGTGGGACGTTGACCGGATCCTGCTTCTGGTAGATGCAGCTTTTCATGCAATCGTTGCAGATCCGGTGTCCGGTGGCCGGTATCATGGGATTGTCCACCATGGCCATCGCGAGCGCGGCGATCGTTTCCCCGGCGCGCTTGAGCACGTTCATCTCCGAGATCTTCTCTTCGAGCGGACAGCCCGTAAGCGTCACGCCCAGTGGGTCGGTCTTGAACTCGAACTCTGGATGATTCTTCTTCTCCGGAAAGCCTTTGGAGCAGAAATCGCCGTCATGGTCATGACAATAAACGCAATAATGGATCTCCCGATGCACGCCCCGAGCGTCCATTCGCGTATCGGTGAGCTCAAAACCGTTGCGCCGCCGCCAGCGTATGGGATTGGCCTGGAGACGGACGGCGCCATGGGCGTCCGTGCGCTGCAACGGAACCAGTCGCGCATGATCCAACCGCGCGGGAAGCGTGAAACTCGCCCAATCCGCCACCGCAACCCGGGCATGGGGGTCGGTTCGGGCGAGCTTGCACCAGTGCGTCACGCGTTCTATCGCATCCGCATTCGCTACGGGGTCTTGCAAGAGTGCAATCGCGTACTCAGCCACTGCGCGTTCGCGGTCGGCGGCCTCGGCGATGCGGCTGTTCAACCAGGCGTTCAGGCTCCGGAAGGGCTCTGTCACGGGATGACGCAGCTTTTTGACGCGTTTGACGACGAATTCTTGTTTGAAGGCCATGACCGCATCATGGCGGCGGGTTGTTACTCGCGCGCCCTCGGCCGCGTCGCTGATTCCGAACAGATCTACGAGAAAGCGCTGCAGGGGCGGGGCGAGCGCGAGTAGCAGTGAGCTGGTTTCGACCGCTGTGCCGACTCGCCCCTCACGCAGCTGCGTGAGCTGCTCGGCGAGCGTGTGAGAGGTTTCGCGGAGGTAATCTTGAAAGGCCGCATCCACGCGCGCCAGGCCTGCAGCGGTTTGCAGCTCGGAGAAGGTAAAACCAGCGCGTGCGAGGGCTTCGTCCAGGCTCGTCGGCATCGGTGCACGATCTTTTTGCAGTGGCGGCGCAGAGTTGTCGCCGGAAGCGCTCTATAGTGCGGACCACCTGCCAAGCCATCAAGCCACAGTCTGCGCGGTTTTCTTATGGCATACAGGCATGCCTGCCGCGAAGCGAGTGGGGGCGACGTCGCGGAGTTCAACGATCGTACGGGCGAAAATCCGTTATCAACCGGAAGGGCGAGTGAAAAGCGGGAGGCGGAAAAATCGCCCGGGCGTCGGCGCTCCGCAAGTACGATACGATTCAATATCCTACTTGCTTTGTGCACGCTGCCCGAGCGATTAGCGAATTAGACTCACGCGTGAGCGTTACATCCGCTTCTCGAAGATCTGAACTTGCTCTTCCGCTTCGCTGTCGGTGATTCTGTATTTTTCCTTGATCTTAGCAAGCAACGCATCGCGGCGGCCGTTGATCTGCTGAAGCTCGTCGTCGGTAATCCTGCCCCAAGTTACCCGCACGTGCCCAACATGGCGCTGCCAGTCATTCTGAACAGTCTCCCAGCTCATACGTCGATCTCCTATGCTAGAAAACAGTGCAACAGTGCTCTTTAGCTGTTATCGCAGCAACCGCTCTTACGCGCTGCCTTTCAGGTTAAGCATTATTTCGGATACCGATTACAATTTATAAAATCTAAAATACTTCTTTCTAATGAGCCCTCCATTTCCTTCATTTGCGTGTTTCATTTACAGCATCACTCCACCCATGGCGCACTGTCAATAGCAATCACCTTCTCAAAAGGTAGTTCAATCCCAATGTAATGCAAGACGGAATGCACGAGAAACGAATTCATATATTTTATGTCTTTCTATAAAAACTAATTGGTATATTCGAAAGGTATATTTCCCGCTGCCGTCGCCCTCCCAAACGCACGGCACAGATGCGGCGCGTTAGGACGACACCGAGAGGATAGTGAGCGGGGAGTCCGTGAGGCAGGCTGGCGGCCTGTGGAGCCACCCGCACGCTCAGCGGGTGGCTCGGATGCAATGCGCGGCCATCGTCCTGACAGCCGGCGTCGGGGCCGCTGGCGGAGACCGGCAACACACGATGGTGCTCAGAGCGGTACCAAGGAGACAGCTCCGAGAAGCGCTATTCCTGATCATCGAATAACGCCGTGTTAAAAGGTGACGGTGAACCCTCCCTGGAAAACGTTTTCACGGGGTTTCCCTTTCAACGTCGTGCCGCCGAGATCGTTCCATCGTTCTGAACGGTAGAAACTGTGCGTGTACTCGATGCGAAAGGTAACCACGTCCGAAAGCGCCCACATTCCACCGGCTCCGGCCCGTACGCCGCTGAACCACTCGCTGTCGGTTTCCCCGCCGAGCTGTGCGGTACCCTTCAGCATCTGCCAGCCGACACGGCCGTAGAGCAGCGCCCCGGGCACCACGCGGCCGCCGAACAGCAACGAGGCGCCGTAGGTCTCTTCGCTCTCGACCTTTAGGCCGGCACCGTTCACGCGGACATTACCGTCCGCGGTGCTGGTTGCGACGTTGAGCTCGATGGCCCCGTAGATATTGTTGCCCCCCCACTGGCTCCATCCTGCGATGACGCCGACCCGCGGCCCCATCAGCGCCAAAGAGTCCACCTCGACCGTGCTGCCACCGAGGCTTTGAGACGGATCGAGGTTGGTGTTCTGGTACCCGCCGACGACACCCACATAGGGCCCGGATGGGATGGAAGCCGCCTGTGCCTGCGTCGCCAATGCCGCCAAGGCGCTCAACCCGATCACGATCGATGTACTCTTTATCCCTTTCATCCGCTTCTCCTTGATGATGGCAGTCTGTTCTTGTCGCGCCTTGCTTCGGTGGGCTCGCGCAGCCGGGCCTCCGGGTGTTTTTGCCCGGTTTGCGGCTGCCTTTTTATTATCATGACGGGGCCGGTGACGATGGGAATGAGTTCAAAATTTCGGCGTTCGCGCTGCGATGAAGGGCGCCGGATCTACAGGCGGGCGCCCGAGTACGGGCGCGATGCTCGAGCAAGCACGGAGGACATCAATTTGCGCGCCGTACGGGCGGGCTCGCTCGTCAGGGATCATTGAGCCCTAGCGAGCAAGCCGGTGCGCTTGGCTATAACGTCGTCCCCGAGCACTGGCGTGCATGCGCGGCGCTCCGGGCGCAATGTGGAGGCACTAGTGTACTGTTCTGCTCTTGAAGGAACTTAGTGTGGCTAAGTCATTCCAACGCATTATCCTCTGTAGCATGGGATCAAGCGCATGCGAGTTGCCCCGCCGATTGTGTTGACCGACAAGGAGCACAGCGAGCTGACCCGAGTGTCGCGTTCGCGCCGTACCAGCGTACGCTTGGCGCAGCGCGC